>JBDHDY010000079.1:0-9982 GCA_039591275.1 Gemmatimonadota bacterium
ACGATTCCGGAGATCTGAATCTGCTGACCAACTGCCGTTCCGCACAAAACCAGTGCCAGCATCAGACTCATCCCCACGCCACGGATGAAGTTGACACGGCTCGTCCGGAATCGGGGCTTTCGCTGTGGCATTCGTTGCATGGCAAACGCCTCCCTCATGCTGCGGGTCATTGCCTGGCCGTCAGGCCTTCCTTCGCGATCTGTTCGCGATACGTAATGAACTCTCCGTTCCGCGCCTCGAGGACATCGGTGAGCCTCGTTGATACCGGCGCATCCAATCCAGGTCCGTGAGCTTCGCCTTTCGAACGGTCGGTACGGGCAGGTTGTAGGCGCAATTGCAGACAGCCAGGTTTCGGCGAATTCCCGGGCAACTCGGAGGGTCCACCCGTTGCTCCAGCCAGGAAAGAAGACCCGGCCGTTCCGCCAGGAGCGCCTCCACTCCCCAACCCACCGCCACAGCGGTCTCGTCGTCAGTCGGGCATCACACTGCGATGTCCGTCCGGCGGCGGGACCCCGGGCCTACCAACAAAAACACTTTCAATCCTGTTATAAACCATCTTGCAGGTCGTGGCAAGAGCCACAGCAACACGAAAAATGGGAGTGAATCGGTCCTATATATTTGCGGGATAGTCATCCGTCGGCCTCCCGGACACTTGCGCAGCCACGTCTCTGCACCCGTCGGCTCCGATCGTCGGCGCACGGCGGCCCCCGCCATGCTGGCCACCGACACCCGACAACCACAGTTCCTCCGCCATCACGACCCTGGCGCCAGCAGGGGCCGCGCGACACCTTCGAGGAAACCCCGGAGTTGCCCATGCTGAGACGTGACGTGATTCGAGCCGTCGCTACCGGGCTCGCCCTTCCCACAATCGACGCGCTCACGCCGGATTCCATGTGGGCGGCGGCGCGGGTGATCCACGACCGGATTCGCCGCACGCGACAGGGTGAGGCGCTCCTGGTGCTCACGGAGCACCAGAACGCCATGGTGAGCGCGCTCGCCGAATTGATCATCCCCGAGACGGACACGCCCGGCGCGACGGCCGCGCGGGTCAACCGCTTCGTGGACGTGATGCTGGCGGAGTGGTTCGACGAGGATGAGCGAGAGGCGTTCCTGCGTGGCCTGGTAGACCTCGACGCCCGCAGCGTCAACACGTTCGGCACGCCGTTTCTCGGGCTGGACGAGGTCCAACAGACCGTCCTGCTCCGCGGATTGGACGCCGAGTTGGCCGCGCTGCGGCAGCTGGACCGGCCGACAAACGATCATTTCTTCCAGCACATGAAGTGGCTCACGTTGTACGGCTATTACACCTCGGAGGTGGGCGCGACCCAGGAGCTGGAACAGGTGATCGCTCCCGGTCGCTACGACCCGTGTGGGCCGGTGAGGCGGGAGGCGTCAGGGCAATGGGAATGAACCAGACAGCATACGACGCGATCGTGGTGGGCTCCGGGGTATCGGGGGGCTGGGCCGCCAAGGAACTGACGGAAGCCGGTCTCGAGACCCTGGTCCTCGAAGCGGGTCGGGCCATCGATCCGGCGACCGACTATGTGGAGCACGAGCCCGCCTGGAGTTTCCGGTTCCGCGGCCTGGGCGATCGCAAATCCCTGGCTCGGCGGCAACCGGTGCAACGCACCTGCTACGCGTGCGATGAAGCCGCCAGCAAGTTCTTCGCGGATGACATCGACAATCCGTATTCGGTGCCGGATGACAAGCCGTTCCTGTGGATCCGCGGGAGGCAGGTGGGCGGGAGATCGATCATGTGGGCCCGCCAGTCCTATCGACTGAGCGACCTCGACTTCGAAGCCAACGCACGGGACGGCTACGGTGTCGATTGGCCGATTCGGTACGACGACATCGCACCGTGGTACGATCACGTCGAGCGCTTCGCCGGCATCAGTGGAGAGAAGCTCGGCCTGGCGCAGCTTCCCGACAGCCAGTTCCTGCCGCCGATGCCGATGAACTGCGCCGAACAATTCGTCAAGGAGGGCATCGAGCGCGCGTACGGGCGGGAGCGCGTCATGACCATCGGCCGCGCCGCGGTATTGACTGTGGACCACAACGGCCGCGCCGCGTGTCACTACTGCGGGCCGTGTCATCGCGGCTGCATCACGCGCTCCTACTTCAGCTCGCTCACCGCCACCCTGCCGGCGGCCGCGGCAACGGGGCGTCTGACGCTCCGACCCAACAGCGTGGTCGCGGAGGTTCTCTACGACGCGGACACCGACCGAGCTCGCGGTGTGCGGGTGATCGACGCGGTCACGCAGGAGGAGATCGAGTTCCGCGGCCGCGTCGTATTCGTCTGCGCGTCCGCACTCGAATCAACTCGCATTTTGTTGAATTCCACCTCGACGCGATTCGCCACCGGACTCGGGAACTCGAGCGGTGAGCTGGGGCGGAACCTGATGGACCACACGATGGGCGGAGGCGCGCGCGGCATGGTACCCGGTTTCACCGACCGTGACGCCTTCGGACGCCGGCCCAACGGCATCTACATTCCACGCTTCCGCAACGTGACGACCGCGCACCCGGACTTCTTGCGTGGCTACGGATTCCAGGGCGGTGCAGGGCGAAGCGGCTGGGGGCGAGGCATGTCCATGCCCGGATTCGGCGCTGACTTCAAGCATGCGTTGCGTGAGCCGGGACCCTGGCGCATGAGTCTCGGCGGCTTCGGGGAGTGCCTGCCGCGACCCTCCAACTACGTCGAAATCGATTCGGACAAGAAGGACAAATGGGGTGTCCCCACGCTCCGCATCCACTGCGCGTGGAGCGACAACGAACGGACGATGTTGCAGGATATGGCGGTCGCGGCGGCCGAGATGCTCGAAGCCGCGGGAGTCCAGGACGTCGAGTCGTCCGTCATGGACAATCCGCCCGGCCTCACGATTCACGAGATGGGCACCGTGCGGATGGGTCGTGATCCACAGACCTCCGTCCTGAACGGGTATTGCCAGTCTCACGACGTGCCGAACGTGTTCGTGACCGACGGTTCGGCAATGGCCTCGTCGGGGAACCAAAACCCCTCGCTCACGTACATGGCGCTCACCGCTCGCGCCTGTGCCTATGCCGTCGACCAGATGAAACGCCGAGAGCTTTGAGATGACCTGTCGCAGAGAGTTTCTGAAGACCATCGGTGCCGCGGGCCTGGCTGGGGCGGGTCTCGCTGCAACGGGATGCGGCGCGGCGTCAGCCGCCCGGCGGCTGGATCGGATCGGGATGCAGCTCTACACGGTCAGGTCCAGTATGCAGGACAACGTAGAGCGCACGCTCGAGCGCGTCTCGCAGATCGGGTACGACGAAGTGGAGTTCGCAGGATACTTCGGCCGATCTCCGCAGCAGATTCGCCGCATCTTGGACGACACGGGGCTCGGCGCGCCCGCCACGCACACGCCGGTCGAGATGCTGGAGAACGAGTGGGAGGCCACGGTCGACCTCGCCGCCGCGGCGGGTCACCAATATCTCGTGGTCGCCTGGATTGCCCCCGCCAATCGTACCAGCCTCGACGACTATCGACACATGGCCGACCGCTTCAACCGCGTGGGTGAGCGAGCCAAGGCGGCCGGGCTCACGTTCGGCTATCACAATCACGATTTCGAGTTCGAGCCGTTGGAAGGCCAGAAACCGTGGGACGTCCTGATGGAGGAAACGGATCCCGCACTGGTCAAGCTGGAGTTGGATCTCTACTGGATCACCAAGGCCGGCGGAGATCCGTTCAAGTACTTCCGGGAGCACCCCGGGCGGTTCCCGCTGGTCCACGTGAAGGACATGGCGACCGACGGTTCCATGGTGGACGTCGGGGCCGGCACCATCGACTTCGCGGCCCTCTTCGCCCACAGCGACCAGGCAGGAATCCGGCACTACTTCGTGGAACACGACAACCCGGGCGATCCGTTCGAGAGCCTCGCAGCCAGCTACCGTCACCTGCGCACTCTCGAATTCTGATGAGCGCACGCGGCGCGACACGTCGCGAATGGCTACTCGGCAGTGCTGCGGTCGTCGGCGCCGTGGCCGTTCCCGGCTTCGTGCGGCTCGGATCCCGTTCGCCCACGGGCCGGCTCAAGCAGTCCGTCTCCCGCTGGCCGTTCGGGAACGTGCCGTTTGATCGTTTCTGCCAAGAAGCCGCCGCCATGGGCATTCAGGCGATCGACTTGCTCCGCCCGAAGGATTGGGAAAGCGTGCGGGCATACGGGCTCGTCTGCTCGATGGGTGAGCCGACGGATCGGCGGGATTTCATCGCAACCGGATTCAACGACCGCACCCACCATCCCATGCTGCTCGCGGAGCTGGAGGAAACGATCCCGCTGGCGGCGCAGCACGATGTGCCGAACGTGATCGCGATGTTCGGCAATCGAGGGGGGCGACGTGACGGGGAGTCGATCGCGGCCTGCATCGAGGGGTTGCGGGAGATCGCCCCACTCGCCACGGAGCACGGCGTCACGGTGTGTGTCGAGCTCCTCAACAGCAAGATCGACCATCACGACTACCAGGGCGATCGCACGTGGTTCGGCGTCGAGGTGATCGAGGGCGTCGGGTCATCGCACGTGAAGCTGCTGTATGACATCTACCACATGCAGATCATGGAAGGCGACGTGATCCGTACCATCCGCGACAACATTCAACACATCGCTCACTTCCATACCGGCGGCGTGCCAGGCCGCCATGAGTTGGACGGGACGCAGGAACTGAACTACCGGGCGGTCGCCGCGGCGATTGCCGATCTGGGATTTGACGGATATCTGGCCCACGAGTTCAGCCCCACCGGTGACCCGATAGCGGCGCTGCGTCAGGCCGTCGAGATCTGCGACGTGTAGGAACATAGGCATTGTCTGCCCGCCCGTCTGATCAAACAACGGCAACATTCCAGCGAGTTGAGTGGCAACGGTACGTCGATTGCCTTTAGGCAAGGGGTAACAGCAATGCCTTCATTTGGTCATGGAGTGAAAACGGTAGAAAGACACCAAGGCGGGTAGATTCTGATATGAAAAGGCTGTATCTCATATCCACTGTGCTTATCCTCGTCCTCCAAGGATGCAAGGAACACGGTCCTGGCATCAGAGAGGAACAAGATCCCGACAACAGTCTTGAGGACCTTTTCACTGTCACTGCCCGTCCGGCTCTTTTGGCAATCCAGAACCGATGGACAGCAGCTCTAGAGGCATCTGGGGACGAGACATTTAGCACCGATAATGATCACATTCTGAAAGATGGCTCACCCTTCTTTGTCAGAGGGGTCGTCTATGTTCCGGGATATCCAGGATACTTGCCCTGGGACATTGAGAATGCCGGATTACTTCCTCAGAAACTGAGAAACAGTATTGACAGGGATATTCTTCAGATCAAGGCTGTTGGAGCAAACACCGTACGTTTCTGGGGTGCGCCTGCCTATTGCTACGAGTCTTTGAGAACCGTAGGAGATCTGTTCCTTATTCAGACTATTTGGATCGACACTGAGGTTACTGACCTTCACGACCCCGCATTCAAAGAATCTACAAAGTCCTACATACGGAGTATCATAGATAGAATTTACTCAGTCTACCCGGACACCAAACCACCCATCATCGCGTATCTGATCGGGAACGAAATAAGTGCATCATCGATCATATCTACAAATGCTGCTCATCCCGACATGGACAACTACGCTGGAACGTTTATCGATACAGGACCAAACATCAATGCAGCAGAGGCTTTTCTCGCCGAAATGGCAGACTATGTGAAGAAGTATGAAAGGGACACATATGGATACGTTTCGTTAGTCTCCTATTCAAATGATATTCGGACTGCTGATCTCATCGATACGCCCTTCCTGGATTTTCGTAGTCACAACGCCTACTCCTATGCGGTTCCATATTATCGTCCCTCTACACTACCGGGCAGCGGTTCTGGGACACTATTTCAGGGTTGGATTGAGGAGCTTAAATCCAGGTACAGTGATAAACCATTGCTAATCACCGAAACGGGATTGAGCGTTTCTCCCAATGCAATTCATGTGGGCCCTCCACACTACGGGTATGGCGGAAATACAGAGACCGATCAAACACAGGGCTTGTTACAGAACCTCGACGACATAGACTCTGCGTTGAAGCCCACCGCCGGTGTCGTTATCCACGAATACCTCGATGCGTGGTGGAAGTTCGGACTTGCTGATTCATTCTCACAAGATCCTGACGACATTGAAGAGTGGTTTGGATTGGTCAGGATTGTCTATTAGTGAGATGTGTAGACGGAGCTCGCCCACGCGCCTCGCGCCCTTCGTCCGCTCAGGGGAGCGAGTCGAGACAGATCGTTCTCCCCGTCGCCCTCTCAAAACACCTGCCGACATTTCAGCAGAATCTCGCGCTTGGTTTTCCCTGAGTCGTTGATGATCTCGTAGAACTCATCGAAATACTCGAGGGTGCGGTCAAGGCGGCGCTCCTCCAACCCTTCCTGCCCGCGCCAAAGGTCGTAGATCGCATCTCGGCGGTCGTTGAAGAGAGTGAAGACGGGCTCAAACTCCTCAGGCGGACGGCAGATGCCCCAGTACCGTCGGTCCCGCACGCGACGTACCCCAACTTTCGGATCCGGTTTGGCATACGGTGCGGAGATCACGCCGGACCAGTCGAAGTCGAACGGTATCGGAATCACGGGTCCGGCCATCGTGCCAATGAGCTTGGCATTGTGACAGCAACTCGCGCCGGCCGCGGCTTGAAAGGCACTCCAATCCGTATTGCCGATCAGGAATTGAAAGACCTCGAACAGCAGCAAGCTGGGAGGATCCTGCTGACTCGGAGGGACGAAGGGAACCTCGAGCACTCTCCAGCCGTGCCGGGCGGCCAGCATATCGAACGGCTCGAGGATGACCATGTATTTGGTCAGCGAGTCGCGCTTGCCGTCGGTATCGATGTAGGTCGTACGAGCAAGCCGCACGCGGACACTTCTGTTAGTGAGCTGATTGAACGTGCGGTAGATGAGATATTCCTGCAGCGTGAATTGCTCGTATTCGGACTTCTTGTCCTGGCAGTGGGCGACGATCGAGACTCGATTCTGACCGGCGAACACCGTATTCTCGACCTGCCGCCGACGGAAGTTGATGTGGAGATTCGGGAAGCCGCAGGTTCGCTTCTGAAGCCGAAATAGGCCACGGGTCCTGGCCCGTATGTCGAGTACGACCGAATCCCCGCCCTCGTCGATGTACGACAGCGTACCGGGATGGTACTCACTCTCCTGGTCCCGGTCTCTAGAGATCGTGTTGAACGGGGCCTCGATCCTCAACTCGAGCACGTCGTGTGACGCGAACAACGGAGCCGTTTCCGCCACGCGCCGTAGCGAGTCGACCGCAGCATCGTCCTGAGCCTCGAGCCCAGGGCCGGCCAGCAGCATGACCGCCAACACGGTACACAAGCGCTTCATGCTTCCTCCTCGGCTCATCTGCAAACCGTCTCCGCCCGCGGCGTTCGACGGTGGAACCGGTCCAAGACCGAGCGCCTGAAACTATACCTTTATGAAGATCTTTCTCCGGTACAATATGTAGGCAGGAATGTATATGATGAGCATGTACATGATCGCATACACCATGGAGGCGAGTTTTGGAGCTATTCCTATGCTGGTCATACCATCCATCCAGAGTCCATTCAGAGATGCTCCCCCAAAAATGGCAGAATAAAACACAAGGGTGAGCATCCCGGCCAGCACATATGATGTGATGGCATTTGCCCCATAGACTCTGCCGAGTTTCGTGCCTCGCGAATAGCCCAACATGTCTACTATGAGGATAGAGGCTGCGAGACCCATCGTGCACACGCCCGCAGTCCAAAGGGTGTATGAACTCGACCACAGGTTCTTATTCAATGGCATGAACCATCCCCATGCTCCACCGAGGAGATACATGGAAAAACCAGCGAAGAATATCCATGTGAGTTTCTCATGAGGATCTGCCATTGAAACAATCAGTTTCCCAACGAGCATCCCGATCATTCCGGTGACTATAGCCGGGAAAGTACTCACCAATCCTTCAGGGTCCCATGTCTCTTGCCAGAAATGCCCCGGGAGAAGCAAACGATCGAGCCAGGCGGTGATGTTGACACCCGGTTCATAATTTGCTGCGATGAAGCCACTCGATATTTCGCTGATCTGTCCGATGTCCAGCAATCCTTCGCTATACTGGACCTGCCCAGTGACCAGCGCGTTGCGAATGACATCGTCAATCGGAACCGGCACAAGTGCCATCAGCAGCCAGTAGGCGATCAGAATAACTGAGGCGATCCATACCTGTTGCTTCCAGCTTGTGGTCAAGAAGATCAGGGCACACACGAGAAAAACAATCGAGATCCGCGGCAATACCCCCACGTACCGCATGCCTTCGAAACTGAACGTCGGCCAGAGCCAGAGAAACCATCCAAGCAGCATGATCTTGACGGCCCTGGAGACGATCTTCTTGTAGAGCTCCCTCTTGTCGGCACCAGCATCCAGCCTCTTTGTATATGCGAGAGTGATCGACACTCCCACGATGAACAGAAAGAAGGGAAAGACCAAATCCGTCAGTGTGATCCCATGCCACTCCGCATGTAACAGAGGCGGATACACGTGGCTCCAAGAGCCCGGATCGTTGACAATCACCATCAAGGCGATGGTGTAGCCCCGCAGAGCATCCAGCGAGATGAGTCGCTTGGAAGGATCGAGCGAAGTACTCATGGCATCAGATCACTCTTTCCGAAGAGCGACGACGGTGGGCAGGCTGGATCTGCCGCGGGAATCGAACGTACTCAGCTTGATGATTTCAGAAGCGACTTCTAACGGCTCGGAGTACAGTGGCGAATCGGATCTCGGATCGGACCCATCGGTGGTGTATCTGACCACCATGCCCGGATACGCTGTGTTCACAAGGAGCCGGTTGTTTTCTACCTTTGCTCCCGGAGGAGCGAGTCGATAGTTATAACCACCATTCAACCGGTCCAATCGTGGAAACTCTCGCTTGCCGAGTGCATTCGCAAAAGCATTCCAAGCCGCATCTACGGCTTCGTTTCGTTCCGCTCTCTCCGCGATGCCCCCCCAATCTGCCTGTCCATACCATGCTCTTTCCGCCAGGCCCAACATCTTCGGCAGATAGTAGTACTCCAGCATGTTCTGCCCCTTCAAAGTCTCCGACCACAATTGGGCCTGGATACCCAGAATGTTCCTTCTACCCTCGGCGGAAAGCACTGCCTTCCCAGCGAAATCATCATCAGTGTACAATTTGCCATCTGCGGTTGTCTTTATGGACTTAAAGACATCATACGGTACGAATTCAAACGCGTCGCGGGTACCCACAAAGCCGCCCCAGTACAGTCCGGGCTCCCTGGGGTCCTTGTTGTATGCGAAATCGAAGTAGAAGTTCGTCACGTTACAGAGGACTACGGGGTATCCGGCGTTGGCGAGTCGGTTGCCGAGATCTTCGGCGCCCCAGAGGCTGTTCCAGATGTAGGGAATGACATCTGAACTCGCAAACTCATCGTTGGGGGTCCACGAGCCATCTTCCCTGAAATTCATCGCTATCTCTTCCCAGCCACCCGTTCGTAGTCCTTTCGAGTCGAGATATGCATCGATCCGCTTGAAGTATGCCTTTTGCAGGTTCTTGGGATTGTCGATCTCCGGATGGTCCTGCAAATACTCGGCGCACAGTGGAGAGCCGGACCATACGCCTCTCGGTACTTCATCTCCTCCAGTATGAAACGTGGCCAGGGGTACGCCGGCTTCATCGTGCATCTCGATGAAATCGTCAATGACCGTCGTCAGGAACGTATATGACATTGTCGGTGTACCACTGGGCCGAACGATAGACAGACGCATCGTCGGGATCGACCAGCCGGTATTCCTCCGCTTCAGCTTCCTTGCCTTCTGCCATCAGCCGTCGATATCGATGCTCCATGGCCTTGATGGCCGCTCTCGCATGTCCCGGGACATTCACTTCGGGAATGATTTCAACATGCCGCTCCGAGGCATACCGAACGAGATCGATGTATTGCTCACGGCTGTA
>JBDHDY010000080.1:0-9995 GCA_039591275.1 Gemmatimonadota bacterium
CTCGACCGCGCGTATGCCGACCCCACCAGCGTCGTCGTCAAGAGCGCGGATGAGACACTGATCTACCTTGACGGTGCCGATTATCGCCTGTTGGCAACAGGGCCTCTCGTGGAACTCTTCGTGCTTCCGACTGGCCGGGTCGGAACGGGCGACACCGTTCTCGTCGACTACTCATACCAACTAACACCGACTAGCCACTCCAACGGGTTGAGTGGCGCATACAGCGTGACCGTTCATCTCTCGGGTCTGAGCGTCTACCATTCACAAACGATGCGCCGTGCGGGAGAGGAGCTTGGCGGAACACTGGCTCTACTGGGACGCAACGACCTCACCACGGGGGTACGTTTTCGGGGAGCCGTCCCAGGCGGAACCCTGGAGATGCTTGGGGAGCACCGCCGTCTGCGCTCTGAGCGGCTCGACGTGACCGGTTACCGGTTCCGCACCTCCTATATGTGGTTGCTCGGGCCCAAGCTCCGCAGCGCGTTTACAGCAAATGCGAACCTCTCGCGTGGGGATCGCGACGTCGACATCATCTCAGCAGATTGGGGTGTTGACTGGACGGCGACTCGCGGACTCCGGGTGCGCGGGCGGCTTGCCACATGGGGCTCGGCCTGGTCCGACGGCACAGATAAAGTAGCAGAGCGGGTTGTGGGCGGAAGCCTCAACGCCGAGTGGTACGTTGGCCTCTTCAGGATGCAGCTCTCCTACAATCGTGACTGGTGGATTGCCGGCTTCGAACATGCCGAGCACAGAATCTCCTTCAGAACAGCCCGGAGGTTCTGAGTGCGGAACGCATCACTGCTCGTTCTCATGGCGCTCACCGTTGCAGGGGAGGCTACGGCGCAGCATCCTGTGAGCCCAACCGCTCCAACCCTGCAGGATGGTTGCGACATCTGCCACGGGACACATCGGGCTGACGCGGGAGCGTATTCTCTGAAGGGCGGCGCAGAGCGAGGAATGTGGCAACAGCTTACGCACGCACAGGCACCCGGCTTGAGCGGAGTGTCGCAAAGCTGTCTCCGCTGTCACGGAACGCCCGAGCTCAGAGCCAGGGAACCGGAGTATTCCGGGCGCCCGGCGGCTGCAATCGGAAGCGGAGCATACTTGGGCCTCGATCTTTCAGACGACCACCGTCTCGGCAGCATTGAGAACAGCGATGGTCTTCCGCGTTTTGGGAGGACAGCGGCCCCGCGCTCGGTGCCTGGCTCGCTACGCATCGGCAGGTGGATTCCGGAAGGCGAAGCCTCGCACATTGAGTGCACGACCTGCCACGATCCGCACCGTCGGGATATCGGCCCGCTCTCGAGCGCGGAGCTTCAGGTCGTTTGCGGGAACTGCCACGACCCGGCGACATACACCTTACCCGGACATGCCGACCAGCCGTGCACTGACTGTCACAGGATGCATGGCGGAGCAGAGACCAATCTGCTTGCCGAACACGACACCGACGCCCTGTGCACCGAATGTCACGGCGCCCCCGCAGGGGGGCCGGCACCACCTATGGACGCGCACCTGACGACAGGGTCGCGAGCCTCCTTCCGCAGCTCACCTGGGGAACTCAACACCTGCACCGATTGCCACATCGTGCATCGCTGACCCCCGATCGTCGGCTCTCACTTGCCGTCTCTTTCTCCAAGCCCGTACACAGTTAGCCACAGATTGCGCAGATGAACGCTGATTTCTGAGCAGGCGGCGGTTCACCATACGCTTCGCGTGGGTTGTTCTCATTTATGTTCTGATCTGTGTTCATCGGCGTTCATCTGTGGCTCACAGGTTATTCACGTTGGTCTGGCCTTCCTGCCTTTTGAGTCCTGTATGACCCCACCGACCACTGAAGTCACCGGTCAGAGGTCAAGGTCAACAACACTCCTCTTCCGCCCCACGGTCACTACCGGTATTCTAGCGTAACCACATGGTGCGGCTGACGATCGCGGTGATAATCAGCGAGTTGCAGAGCAGCTAGCAGTAAACCAACTCAACCGGCACACAATTGACCGAACCGATCGATCCTGCGCGCAGTTCACGACGCGCGTCCTCGCTGCGAACGATACCGACCTACGTCTGGACGTTCCTGGCTCTACTCGTCGGTATCGTGTCTGGTGGAGTGTTCTCACTAGCGCTCGAGCCGATCTCCCGGATGACAACCTACCTCATCCAGCTCATCGTCACCGTCGTGCCGCTTCTGATCTTCGCGGCCCTCAGTCCCGCCGTCGCGACGCTGGTCAAGCGTGGACTGGCCGGCCGTTTTGCTACCTCGGTTGTCCTGTGGTACGTGACGAGTTCGACCGTGGCCGGCTTGTATGCTCTCGTCGTGTCGTCGCTGATTTTCGACATCCCTTTCGCTTCGGAAACGGCAGGCGCTTGGTCAGAGGCACTCGGAATGCTGCGAAGTTTCGGGGAACAGAGCTCAGCCTCCCGACCACTCCTTGCCATCGTTGGAGCGATTTTACTCGGCGCCGTTTCGGTAGGCATCCCCCCCCTGTATGCCTTTCTCGTCAAGATCGAGGAGGGAATTGCTCGAGTCGGGCATCGCCTCGGCTACATAATGCTGCCGCTCATCCTCTGCCTCGGCGTCACCATCGGTGTTCGGTTTGGCGCCAGAGTAGGCATGGGCCACTACGTGACCATGACGGCGTACACGGCGCTCCTCTGCTTCGGCTGGTGGCTCTTCTACGTCTTTGTCGTCATCAGATATCTTGCCAAACGCCGCCCGGCAAAACTCCTCACGACCTATTATGTACCTACGGCCCTGTTCGCTGCCGGAACCTGCTCATCGCTGGCGACGCTTCCGGTTAACCTGTCGAACGTCAAAGCGTACGGGGTCCGCGACGAAGTGGCAGATTTCCTATTGCCCTTTGGAGCGGTCGCCAATATGGACGGGAGCGCACTCGCCTATATTGCCTACGCACCCTTCGTGCTATCGCACATCTTCGGCATCGAGATCAGTTGGACGCTGCTCCTGTTGGCATGGCCTGCCGTCGTTCTCTTCACGGCGGCGGCGCCGGGTCTACCCGCCGGAATCGGCACGGCGCTGTGGAGCTCCACGCTGTTCGCCTCCATGCTCGGTCTCGACGGTCAGCTTCGCGGCGACTTCGTTGCCACGTGGATCGCCCTCGCTGGAGGCCTCCCAGACATGTTCCGGAGCGCCACAAACACAACAGGAGATGGATTTACTGCCGTTGTCTTCGACAGCATTTTCGATCGGTTCTTTGCCCCCGATCACGCGTCATCTACGGTACCGGCCCAGTGACTGTAACGCGCAGTAACATCTGCAGGTTATGAGATCACATGTCTGAGCCCGCCCCCGCTCCCGCCCCTATCCCGGCCGGCGTCGCCAGGCTCGTTGCAGTCAACGGTCGCGTGGACGCCGGCGAGCGCGTCGCAGTCGTGACCGACCATACCATGGAGGGAGTTGCCGCTTTCGTATCGCGCGCAGCGACGGAGCGAGGAGCTGATGTCGAGACCTGCGTGATACCGGTCAGAGCACGGGACGGCCAAGAGCCCCCTGCAGACGTTGCCACGGTCATGCAGCAAGCCGACGTCATCTTCACACCGGTACGGGTCTCCATCACTCATACGCGGGCCATGCGCGCCGCTCTCGAAAACGGGGCGCGCGCCATCCTCATGACCGCATACACGGATGAACTGCTCTCATCACCCGCGCTACTGCAAACGGATTTCCAAGCCCAGGCCACCTTGTGCCGCCGCCTCGGCGAAACGCTAACCGGCGGCGACGCTGTGAAGCTCACTTCACCAAGGGGGACAAACCTCCGCTTCTCGATCGAGGGCCGCCGAGCCAACGTCCTCACAAATATTCCGGACCCCGGTGAATTGGCTCCCGTCCCGGATATTGAGGTCAACGTGGTTCCGGTCGAGGGAACTGCGGAGGGTCTCCTCATTGCGGATGCCAGCGTACCGTATCTGGGCATCGGTGTGTTGAGCGAGCCGATTACATGCGAAATCCGTAACGGCTTTGTGACCCGGATACAGGGTGGCGACCAGGGGAATTTCTTACGGGAAACGCTCGATTCGTACCACGACCGCAGTTGCTTCAACGTTGCCGAGCTGGGAATTGGGTTGAATCCGAACGCCCGCCTGATCGGCGTTATGTTGGAAGACGAGGGCGTCATGGGAACGATTCACGTGGGGATTGGAACAAGTCACACGCTGGGAGGCAACATCGTTGCACCAACGCATTACGATCTCCTCATGTGGGATCCAACGATCGAAGTCGACGGCCGTGCCATTCAGCGAGGGCGCGAGGTGCTTGTTTGAGCGGGGAGCGGGGAGCGGGGGGCGGGACGACATCAATCGCCGTGAAACAAAGGAGCTTGCTATGACGATGCTGCGAGCAAGTCGAGTTCTAATCTTGGTAGCTTCCCTCGCCCCGAGCACCGCCAGTGCGCAGGTCAATCCGCTGTGGGATCAGCGAGAGGTGAAGAACTATCTACCGCACATGACGGTACCAGAGGTGCGGGATCTCCTGACACGAACGGACATGGTCATCATCCCGGTCGCGTCCTTAGAGCAGCACGGTCTGCATCTGCCAATCGGCACCGACTACCTGAACGGTGTGGAACGGGCAAAACTCATTGCACAGCGGACGGACGTGCTGGTGGCGCCGATCCTGATGCCCGGCCAATCGCCGTACCACATGGGCTTCGAGGGCACGATCACCCTCTCGGCCGAAACCGTCCAGCGGGTCTATGTCGAGGCCGTGCAGAGTCTCATCCGCCATGGGTTTCGCCGCTTCATGATCCTGAACTCCCACGGCGGCAATCGGGCAATCTCGACCTTCGTCGTCGATCGAATCAATCAGGAGACACCGGGCATCGCCGTCGAGCTGGGGGCAGCCGCCGCACCGTTTCGCCCGGCATCCGCGCCGGCTTCCCCCCCCGAGTCATCCGTGTTCGATCGCCACGGAGGCGTGGGGGAAACGTCGTCGTCGCTCTTCTTGACACCAAGCCTGGTCGATATGGCGAGTGCAGAAACCGCTACGCTCACCATGCCCGACCATCTGCAACAGATGCTGCCGGATGTCTTGGCCGGAGACCCGACGGCGCTTCGCGTGTTTCTCGCGGAAGGTCTCAAGGCCCAGGAAACGAACAAGGGTACATCCGCAAGAGAGATGTCCAGCACTGGAGTCTGGGGCGTGCGTGATTTGACCGATGCCAGCGTCGAGCAGGGGCGGCAGGCGACGGAAGAATTCGTCAGCGCTGCCGTGCAGTTCATCGAGCGTTGGAAGGAGCTGCGCCCGCTGGACCGTTAGTCGGAGTCCATTCGATGAAGCGTGGTGCCCACGTTCTCGTGCACACGTGCGCTCAGGTAAGACCAGCGGAGCGTGTGTTGATCGTGACCGACGACGACCTGTTTCCCATCGCCGAGGCTGTGGCGGCCGCCGCAGGCGCCGCAGGTGGCCATACAACGATCGTGATCCCTCCACCCCGCCGCATCGACAATGAGGAACCGGCGCCACCGATCGCGAAAGCCATGGAGAACGCTGACGTCATCTTTCTACCAGTCAAGCACGCCCTGTCTCACACCGACGCAACGCGTCAAGCCATCACAGCCGGTGCACGAGTCGTGTCGATGTCCGCGTTCACCGAGCGCATGATGCGCTCCGGCGGGTTGTTTGCAGATTTTTCGGGCCGGCGGCCACTGTGTGACACTCTGGCCGACCGTCTGACACAAGCAACCGACGCACACGTGGTCAATCCTGCTGGTTCCGATCTCACGTTCAGCATCGCCGGCCGAACGGGAAACAGCCATCCATGCATCGTCGACAGGCCGGGATTCACAGCTGTTCCCAACATCGAGGCGAACACCTCTCCGCTGGAGGGGAGCACGAACGGTGTTTTGGTCGCTGACGGCAGCATTCCCTATTACGGTATCGGCGTCTTGAAGGAGCCTGTGCGGTTCGACATTACGGATGGAGTGGTTGTTTCGATCGAGGGCGGTGAGCAGGCAGCCTTTCTCCGCCGGTTGCTGGCGGACCAGGGGGATCCTTTCGTCTACAACGTGGCGCAGTTCGCCATGGGGCTGAATCCCGAGTGCCGCGAGTTCACCGGGGAGATGCTCAACGACGAGGGTGTGAATGGCACGATCCACATCGGAATCGGGACGTCGGCGAATCTGGGTGGGACAATCCGGGCCAAGACACATTTCGATGCGATCATCCGCTCCCCCTCCGTATGGCTGGACGAGACTCTCATCATCCAAAAAGGTGAGATCGGCATCACTGTTTAGCTCCGGCAACCGTGCAACATTACGACGGCAGTCAACCTTCGCCATAGCATGCCGCGTCGGCATGTGTGTGACGCAGCACACCATGTGACCGCACTCACGGGAATATTTTCCTCTTCTCATCAAATTGATTGTGGACCTGTATGTGGATTCCGGCCGGAAGGATCGGGATTCAGACCGGGATCAGCGGGTTGAGGAGACGATTGGGGTCGCGGCTCGCAGCAGGCGCCGTGACCGCCGGCACAGACGCAGCAGGAGGGTCGATGGGAAAAGGTTCATCCAAGTCATCAGACGCGGTTGAGCGTCTGTTGGATGAACGCCGGAAAACCGGTGAGTTTCTTGTGCGCCTCGGCGACGCAAGAGACGATTCGCCGGAGCACGTCCGCAACCGGGTGCGGCAGGGTTACAAGAAGCGAATGGACGAGGTCACGGAAGAGCTGAAGGGCCGCCGCGCCGACCTGGAAAAGTCCCTACTCGCCAAAGCTGAAATCCGATCGGAAATCGCAGCCAAAGCGCGCCACGTAAAAGAGCGCTTGGAAGAGGCACAGGTCCGAAGGACTGTTGGCGAGATCGACGATGCACAGTGGGCAAAACTCCGTCGCGATGTGCAAGGCGACCTGGACAGCCTCCGTGACGAGCTAAAATCCGTCGAGAGCGACATCGCCGGTCTCAAGGAAGTGCTCAGATCTCTGAACGGAGATCCGAACGGCCAAAACGACGAGCCGGCCCAGAGCCCGAAAGCAAAGAGCCCAAAGGGCGCCGCAAAACACATCAGCGACAGCTCGAAATCCACCGCCGGCAAGCCCGACCCGGGCGCGAGCGGACGTCAGCCGGTTGGGGCGTACCTCAAACGTGCCGAGGAGCGCAAGTCGGGAAAGTTCACTCCCTCGAAGGGGGCTCCCTCACCGGCTAGTGCCACGGCTCGGCCCTCAGCCGAGCAGCCGGCCCCGTCCTCCAACGGCAAGGACCGGTCGACGGCGACCGCCCCACACCCAGGCAGAGGCACGGCGCCCTCAAAGACCTCAAAGACGAAGAAGGACGCTGGCCAATCGTCAGGCCCGAGGGAGGCGGTTGACGAGCTTGCCTTTCTAAAATCGGTAACTGAAGATGAGGTACAGGGGCCGTCGCCAAAGCGGGCCACTGGCAAGCACCTGCAGCAGAAAGCGCCGCCCGCGCCACCCAAGCCGTCGCCCCCGAAGAAGAAGAAGAAGGGGAAGACGGACAGCGCGATAATCGTCCTGTCCGAGGAAAACGATGCACCACAGAAGTTCCCTTGCACGGGGTGTGGCACCGAGAACCCGGCGACAGCGTGGTATTGCGAGAGTTGCGGCGCCGAGCTCACCATATAGTCAATCGCCACCCTACCGACCGACACTCGGCCGGCTCGACCCCCCTCCCACCCTCCCCCAAAGCCCGATCACGCCACCGACCGCAATCGCACCCGCCGTCCCAGCGACGAAGTCCCACACGTCAGCGCTGCGGTACGGTATGGGACGTTGCAGTAGTTCGATCAGGCCAGCCACAGCTGCTGCCGCCAATGCCGCCGCAGAAGCCCGCAGCCGTGCCCACCACAGGTTCCAGTTGACGAGCACAGCCAAAAAGCCAAACAGCCCGAAGTGCACCACCTTGTCAAAGGACTGCGGGGCGTCGGGCGGTTCCGGTACAGGGGTCAGGGTAAGCCCGAATACGGCAATCAAATAAAGCGTGAGCAGGGCACCCCGGCGGCGTGCAATTTCCATCTTCACATCTTAAACGGTTAAAGGTGAATTGCTTTCGTTGTGGCATTAATGAGCAGAAAGCCAATTGCCACGCGCGAGGTAATCCCACCGGTCTGCAGCCGCCGTTAATTACCTCCCACGCAACAACTTACCAATGCACACCTCATCGCTCTCCCCACCGCTGGACTGTGGTGCAGAACACAAAGGGAGCAGCCGCTTCTTGTCGTGCGAGGTGGCACTGCCCTCCCTCGGGTAAAGTGTGAGGTAGCTCTCTGACTTGCCCGGAGCGCCACTGGTATAGTTGAGTGGGAAAGTCGATGTGACGAAACGTGTTAGAGCACTTGAACCTAGGCGCATCATAACCGTGCTGCACATGCGGCCCGCGGAGCTGTGGTGAGCGAGATATGACTGGTCCTGAGCTTCAGTTGGACCCTGCGATTGTCGAGAACTTGTTACAGCTTCTCGTGAAATGTCTTCGAGCAATTAGGCTCTATTTGCCCAACAACCCCATGCATGCGAAGGCCGCGGAGAACATGCAGAAGGGTTTCGAGGAGGTCTGGCAGGGGCTCGATAGACTTACTCTCACCGTTACAGACAGTGGGTTCGAGTGGGAGGACCAGCTCATCCCCGAACCCGACCGTAACGACTCCATCTCGTGGCCGCTTTTCAAGGACGGTATTCGATCCCTGAGGTTCACGCCTGGCGCAGAGGACGAGGAGGTCGTTCGGCTACTAAACGTCCTCCATAAGGGTAGTCTCCTCCCGAGCGAGGCGGACGACGATCTCCTCACGCTGCTTTGGCAGGAAGAATTCGATCACATCCGTTATCAGGTGGTCGAGATTGGCGTCGAAGAGGGAACACCCATTGCGAAGTCGGAAGAATTCGGCGCGGTGCACCCACCCGAGCGAATGCAGCAAACGTTGCAGCAGGACGCCGTCCAGGCAGAACCGACGGGGGTCATCAACCCCGATGAGTTCGAGTCAACCCTGTACTTTCTCGACGATCAGGAGATTCGTTATCTCAAAGGCGAGATCGACCGTGAGTACAAGCAGAAACTTCGCGTCAATGTGCTTTCAATGCTTCTCGATGTATTCGAGTTGCAGATGGACATGGAGCTGCGGTCGGAGATCCTCGCCATTCTCGAGGAACTGCTACCGCATCTTCTCTCTGCCGCAGATTTCCACGCCGTGGCGTTCTTTCTGAGCGAGCTGCGAGCGGTGTGCGAGCGGGCACCCGGACTCATTCCCGAGCATCGCTTCGCGCTCGAGGCGTTCCCGGGCAAGCTCTCGGAACCTGAGGTACTCTCCCAGGTTCTGCAGTCGTTGGAAGAAGCGCACACGCGACCGACTGACGAGGAACTGGGGCTGGTGTTCCGCGAGTTGAAACCAGAGGCCATGGACACGGTTCTGGGCTGGCTCACGCGACTCAGCGATGAGGTTGCCAGGGAGTTGCTCGAACGCGCCGCACGGGAAGTGGCACAACGCGAACCCGACGCAATCGGCAGGGCTCTGACCTCGGATGAGAACGACGTGGTCCTCGGAGCGTTGTGGCTCGCTCGCGAGCTCAAGCTGATGGGTTTGAACGGGCAGTTGTCCGGCCTGCTGGCTCATGAGCACGTCCCGGTCAGGGTGGGCGCTATAGACGCACTGTCCGCCATGGCCACGTCCAACGCGTTGGAGCAGGTGGAACAGGCGGTAGACGACCCGGATCGAGCTGTTCGCATGGCAGCCGTCAAAGTGTTGATGCAGCGACGACGAAGCCTACGGCGTCCTTGCCGGCGACGACGGGGTTGCCTCGTTGGGATCCATTCTCCTCGGCAAAGGGCTTTTCAAGCGGAAGGCCGATTCCAACACGCGAGCATGCGCCGCCACGGCGTTGGGGAAAGTAGCCAGCGCCCGAGCTCGTTCCCTCCTCGAGAAGGCGGCAAACGACAAGGAGCCCCTGGTGCGCAACGCCGTCACCAATGCGTTGCAGGAACCCGCGTAGCATGACGTCGTCCGTGGTCCCCCCGCCGAGCGATCCACAAACGAATGA
>JBDHDY010000081.1:0-12754 GCA_039591275.1 Gemmatimonadota bacterium
GGCAATCCCAGGGGGCTGGAACGGCCGGATTACGACCGGGCGGTGGAGCCCATCAGCGATGCGCTGGCGTCCGGCCGTCTGGTCATGATGCCGGCCACGTGGCGGCGCGAGATCGATCGTGTGTTGCGAATCGGTGCGGAGGCCGGTGCCAATACACTCGTGTACGGCGCCCACCAGGGATACGAGGCAGCCGATGCCCTCGCCGAGCGAAACGTGCCGGTCCTCGTGAGCCTCAATTGGCCGAAGCGCGACGAGGATGCAGATCCGGAGGAGGACGATCCCCTCCAGGTGCTTCGCTTCCGCGATCGGGCTCCAACCACGCCCGCGACCCTGCAAGCTGCTGGCGTTCCCTTCGCGTTCTATTCGGACGGTATCGATTGCCCGGGTGATGTCCTGATGCACGCCGCCACAGCCATCGATGCGGGACTCTCTCGCGACGCAGCGCTTCGGGCGTTCACCCTTGGAGCGGCGGAGATCTATGGCGTGGCGGATCGGCTGGGGAGTATCGAAGAGGGCAAGATTGCCAATGTGGTGGTCACGGACGGCGACTTGTTCAACTTCGATACGAAAGTGAAGACGGTCTTTGTGGACGGGAGAAAGTACGACGTTCCCGAAGTAGAACCGCGGGAGGAATCGAGGCGAGGCGGTCGAGAGTTCGAGGGACGAGGATTCGACCGCAGCAGGCGCTGTCAGATGCGCAGGGCTCGACCGCGTAGCGGCTGGACGGCGACACCGGCCGTTGCCGACCGTGGTCCCGTGCAGTCCCCCGATGTGATGGTCATCCGGAACGCCACTGTCATGACCGTTACGCAGGGAACGATCGAGAACGGATCTGTGCTGATCCGCGACGGCAAGATTGTAGAGGTGGGCCAGAACGTGAGCGTGCCTCGCGACGCTACGGTCATAGACGCGTCGGGGAAATTCGTCACACCGGGCATCATTGACGCCCACTCCCACATCGCGGCGGAATCCATCAATGAGGGCAGCATCTCGGTATCGGCCATGGTTGGGATCAAGGAAGTGTTGGATCCCGATGATATAGCGATCTATCGTGCCCTCGGTGGTGGCGTAACAACGGTGAACGTGTTGCATGGAAGCGCCAACCCCATTGGCGGAAGGAACGCGGTCATCAAGCTACGCTGGGGTGCCGATGCGGATGGGCTGTTGTTCGAGGGCGCGCCGGAGGGCATCAAGTTCGCCCTCGGGGAGAACACCAAGCGTGAACGGAATCCGCCTCGCTACCCGTCCACACGCATGGGCGTGATGGACGTCATCCGCCAGGCATTTGTCGATGCGCGGGAGTATCAGGCAAACTGGCGGGAGTACGAGCAGCGACGCGCCCGGGGAGAGCGAAATCTCATTCCGCCAAGGCGTGACCTCAAGCTCGAAACACTGGCAGAAGTCTTAGACGGTACTCGCCTCGTGCACGCGCATTCATATCGCGGGGACGAGATCCTGCAGCTCTTGCGCTTGGCGGAGGAGTTCGGCGTCACGATCGCCACGTTCCAACACGTGTTGGAGGGGTACCGAGTGGCTAAGGAGATAGCGGAGCACGGAGCGGGAGCCTCGACGTTCTCCGATTGGTGGGCGTACAAGGTGGAGGCGTACGAAGCGATCCCGCACAATGCAGCGCTCATGACAGAGAAAGGGGTAGTGGTCTCGATCAATTCCGATAGCGGTGAGGAAATGCGTCATCTCAACCAGGAAGCCGCCAAGGCCCAGAAGTGGGGCGGTCTGTCGGAAACGGAGGCGCTCAAGCTCGTGACCTTGAACCCTGCCATGCAACTCGGGATCGAAGACCGGGTCGGATCCATCGAGGTCGGCAAGGATGCGGACCTCGTGATCTTCGACGACCATCCGTTGAGCATATATGCGGTACCGCTGACGACGATCGTCGACGGGCACGTTTACTTCGACCGGGAGCACGATATCGCGCGGCGCCAGGCGCTTGCAGACGAGAAGAGCGCCTTGCTCGAGAAACAGCAACAGCAGCAACAACGTCAGGAGCGAGTTGTAACTCCTGATGGTCCGGGTCAAGGGGAGGATCTGTGATGAACACCACTACACGAGTTGCGCTGAGCGTAGTAGCGGCCTGGTTGCTAGCACCGACGGCCTGGGCTCAGAGCACATCGACATATGTCATTCGGAACGCCACGATTCACACCCTGGCCGGCGATCCCATCGAGAACGGCACCGTCGTTATTCAGGGTGGGATGATTGCGCAGGTGGGAGCGAACGTCTCCGTTCCGACCGGGGCCGAAGTCATCGATGCAAGCGGCCTGGAGGTCTATCCGGGGCTCTTTGACGCCGTGACTCGTCTCGGGCTCACCGAGATCGGGCAGGTAGACGTCACCCGGGATATGGATGAGTTGGGTGACTACCACCCTCACCTAGTAGCGGCGACGGCCGTGCATCCGGCAAGTGAAATCATACCGGTGACACGGGCCAACGGCATCACGCACGCCGTGGCAGCACCTACCGGCGACGGCGGCAGTATTGCAGGCCAGGCGTCGCTCATCAACCTCTCCGGCTGGACGGTGGAAGAGATGCTCGTAGAGCGCTCAGTGGGAATGGTGCTCGTGTGGCCGAGCATCGAGATGAGGAGCTTCAACTTCCGAACCTTCACCAGGGAAGAGCGGACCTACGAGGAAGCGAAAGAACGCTTCGACGAGAAGGTGAAGGGACTGAGAGAATGGTTGGATGCCGGCCGGCACTACCTCCGTACGATGGAAGGGGCAACAGAGGGCGAACCGAGGATCGAGCGTGATCTCAGACTGGAAGCTCTTGCTCCGATGCTTCGAGGAGAATTGCCGGTAATCATCGTGGCGGACAGCGAGCGCGATGTCAGGAACGCCGTGGCGTTTGCTGAGGAACAAGGCCTCAAGATGATTCTGGCGGGCGCCCCTCAGGCGTGGAAAGTCAAGAACCTGCTCGCCGAGAAGAACATCCCCGTCATCCTCGGTGCGACGCAAGCACTGCCCAGCGGCGATGATGAGGCGTACGACGAGGCATACAGCACAGCAGGTCAGCTCGTCGCGGCGGGTGTCAAGATTGCAATCTCCACGTTCAATGCAGCCGATTCCCGCACGCTTCCCTACGAGGCGGGGATGGCTGTCCCCTACGGACTTCCGTGGGAAGAGGCGATCAGGGCCATCACCATCAACCCCGCCGAAATGCTCGGGGTGGGCGATCGACTGGGAACGATCGAGCAGGGGAAAATCGCCAACCTCATCGTGACCGACGGTGATCCGTTGCTGATTCAGACGCAGATCAGGCACCTGTTCATCAACGGTGAGCCCACGAGTATGGACAACAGACATCAGGAGTCCTACGAGAGGTATCGGGCGAGACGATAGAAACGATGGGGCTTGGGCAGTGGGCAGTGGGGCTTTGGGGGATAGGGTGTAGAGAGGGGGATTGCGACGTGTTGATTTGGCGAACCGCGAGCGGCCGCGTTCCTGAGGAGCGTTGCGGAGCAACGCATCTCGAAGGGCGCGGCTGTGTGTTTCCCGGTGTACAATGGGATCGTTTCTCAGAAAACTGAGGTACCTGGCGCAGGCGGCGAAGGACCGCGGCGTTATGGACGACATGACTGCAAGAGCCCTCGTCGCCCTTGCTGAAGAGCAGGAGCGCGAGCGGGGCGTTCTCAGTCTCTCGTCGATCCTTGGCTGGATTGGCGGCGCCGTCATTGTGCTCGGCGTAATTCTCCTCGTGGCTGCCAACTGGGGGGCGATAGGCGACGCGACCAAGATCGCAGGCTTCGTGACTCTGTTAGGTGGCACGCACGCGGCGGGTTTTTGGATCCGTGTGACGGGCCGCCCGTACGAACACACGGCAGAGGCCCTGCACTTCGTCGGTGCCGGGCTGTTCATCGCTGGGGTTGGCCTCATCGCCCAGATTTACAATCTCGACGCGCGCCCCCCCAACGCGGTCTTGTTGTGGTTAGTAGCCGTTGTCCCGCTGGTGGTTCTGTTACGCTCTGCTCCCATTGCCGCCATGGCAATCTTCGCCCTCATCGTGTGGACCCACATGGAGGGCAGCTACGCCGCATCACCTATTCGGATAGGCTCCTTTGCGGGCCATCTAGTTCTGGAAGTTGGCGTCGGCACGGCCCTCGTGGGATTCTCGACGCTCGTTCGGCGCCTCGAGCCGGCCATCGCGCACGTAATGCGCGCCGCTGGAGCTGGCCTGTTGTTCTACAGCATCTACATGCTTGGCTTCTACCGCTATTTCTCCCACGCTCCGCGGCCAGGTGTCGCAGTGTGGGTCCTCCCGTCGATGGCATTGCTGGTGGGAGGACTCGGCGCATGGGTGGGTTGGAAGCGGCTGGCGGTGGAGTCCACCTGGCTGCGCGATCGACTGAACACATTCATCGTTCTTCTTCTCGTGATCGGAGCGGTCGCAGTGGTGGCCGACGCGGGAGGACTGCCGCAGGGCCCGGCGTTTCGGTTCTTCAACTTTGGAGGTGGCGACCGCGCGTTCACACTCGTCGAGTTGCTGGTCTCCATCGCGGCTTGGGTGATCTGGTTCCTACTCGCCTTCTGGTGCGTTGCGTTTGGAACCCGCTCAGGACGGAAAGCCTACCTCAACGCCGGCGTCGTCGGTGTGGGGTTGGGAGTAGTCACACGCTTCTTCGATCTAATCGGCGGGCAGACGGAGACAGGGATGCTCTTTGTCATTGGTGGATTAGTGATGCTCGGCACGGCGTGGGCCATGGAAAAATGGCGGCGTGCAGCAATTGCGCAGATGGGAGAGACTCGCTGATGCGACTGAAGATCGCCGCTGCTTGGGTGGGCATCCAACTCGTCTTCTTTGTCGGTTGGGCGGCGGTGGAGGAAGCGCGCCTCGGTGAAGGTGTCGGCACGTCAATTCTGGTGAGGGTGAGGCCCGTGGATCCCCGGGACCTGCTGCGAGGCCAGTTCATGCGTCTGGCATATGAGTTCAGCTGGCCGGATTCTTCGTTTGTTACCTCAACGCTCCCAAGCGCCGGCATAACAGTCTGGGTGGTGTTGCGCCCCGAGGGTGAATTTCATGTACCGGCGCGAGCCGTCATCGAACGACCGGAGCTGCTTGCTCCCGGTGAGGTCGTGTTGCAGGGGCGCGTTGCTCCAGGACGATTCCTCTTTGGCATTGAGCGTTACTTCGTACCGGAGGGAACGGAGACACCGGATTGGCAGGATCTCACTGTGCGGCTGCGGGTGGGGAGAGACGGCAGGCCACGGATCGAGCAAGTGTACCTCGCAGGAGTTCCGTGGCCGGAATAGTAAGAAGTCAGAGGTGAGAAGTGGGAAGGGAAACACAAGAGTGCACAGCCGGCAGCTGACCGCTGGAAGCGGGCGGTGGGAGTTGAAGAGCTAACAGCTAACAGCTAACAGCTGGGGACGTAGGGAGCGGCGGGGCATCACCATACCGGCAAGGATGCCGCCGCTTGCGGAACGTCCCCTGCGTAATCCTCCCCCAACAGTGCTGCCACCGTAGCCGCTACCTGCGCAAGCGTGAATTCCTCCCCATTTTCTCCTACCCCACCAGCTGGCGTGTCCGGCCCCATTACCGCAATCCAAAGGAACTCTGCACCACGTACGTCGGCGCCGTGATCGGTCCAGTCATTCACTGTGCTACCACGGCCGTGGTCCGACGTGATTACGATTGCGGTTCTGTCGCGATAGGCGGGAAGAGACTCGAGCGTCTCCCACAGTGTTCGCAACATGTCATCGATGCGCCGCGCGGATTCGAGGTAGTGATCGTATGTCCCAGCGTGAGCCCAATCATCCGGCTCGTCAAGGGCAAGGTACAACACCCTCGGTTGTCGTTGCTTTAGGTACTCCAGGGCTGCAGAGAACGTGAACCCATCGAAGCGGACGTTCTCCCACTCCCGATAGGTGGTGTGCATGAGTTGGTTCAACATCTGCTGGCTAGCGGATATCGTGTCGAGGGCGAGTTCCTCCCAACCAGCGTTTACTGGAATGCCGCTCCGCTCTCGATTGACGATGTAGGGAAAGACGTCCCACGAGCCGAACACCGCAACACGATCTCGAAAGCGGGGAAGGGCATTCAGCCACTCTAAGACCGTCACGTTGGGGTTGGGCCGCTTGGCATTGCTGTCGATTCGATCGTCTGGAAAACCGCTGAGGAGCTCATTGTAGCCGGGGTATGAGAAGTATTTCCCGTTGGTGCCCCTGACTGTATTGCCGTCGTCGCGATTTCCGAAGAGGCGGCCTTCCCGAGCTACCACGCTCCAGAAGAAAGGCATCAGCGCTGCGCGACGCCCTTCCGCCGTCTCGCGCCAAAACGCCTCCTGCAATGCCTCCACATCATCCACTGCACCGTGTTCCTCATCGAGCAATGCTGCGTCGGCTCCGCCAAAGACCTCCTGCCAGCGTAACCCGTCGATGGTAATGAGCACCACGTTTTCTGTGCGGAGCAGATCAGGCGCGGGTTGTGCTGTGGCGTCCGAAAGAGCGACGCTCAGCAGCACCGCGCACGTTGCGATACCCTCTCGGGAGAGAGTCATCAGCTTCTCAGTCATCACTCGGCGTACCAACTATGTCTGCGGCGATCAGCCGTCCTGCGATGCGGCGACCAGCTGGTTGCGCAACACTCCAACACCCTCGACCTCGATCTCTACGACATCCCCAGGCTTCATGGCTCTCGTACTTCCAGGTGTCCCCGTGAAGATGACATCTCCCGGAAGCAACGTCACGTATCGGCTCACGTAACTGACTATTGCCTCGACGTCGAAGATCAAATCCTCTGACCGCTCCGACTGCACTACCTCACCGTTGAGCCGTGTTTGCACGAGTAGATCGTTGTAATTCAAGCCCGTGACGATGGCTGGCCCGAGCGGGGCGAACGTGTCAGATCCCTTCGCTCGGAACCACTGGAGGTCGGCACTCTGCCAGCCGCGCTCGCTGATGTCGTTCCCCGCCGTCACACCGAAGACATAGTCGGCCGCCTCTTCCACTGAGACGTTTTTGGCCTCCCTGCCGATCACGATCACCAGTTCTCCCTCGTAGTGGAGATCTCGTGAGTCTGACGGGATGATGACATCGTCTCCGGGGCCAACGACGGATGTAGGAAACTTCGTGAAGAGACCCGGATACTCCGCTGGTTCTCTTTCCCCCAAGTGGCTTTGATAGTTGAGGCCAACGGCCATGACCTTGGAGGGCTCGCAGGGCGCAAGCAGTCGCGCATCGGCAAGCGACACTGTCCTGCCAGTTTCCTGAGGTGCGGCATAGAGGTCGCCTTCCAACTCCCGAATGGTCTCGCCATCAAGGATCCCGTAAGCAGTCTCGCCTGCATAGGTGTATCGCACGTACTTTGTAATCTGATCCTGCGCCCCACAGGCACTCGCCGTTCCAACCAGGGCGATAACGCAAGTCAACAACTGAGTAAAGTTCTTCATCCTAATCCCCCAACCAGTTTCTGTTACTCGCTTTCAGCAGTAACCAAGGGTGCCTGTCCTCTGCATTCCTGCCCCCTCTGCCCCTTCTGCCCCTCCTGCCTTAGACTCTAAACCCTACACCCTACACCCTATACCCTACACCCTCCCTCTTAGCCCCTCTCACTTCTCACTTCGACGACTCTATCACCTCTCACGCGAACGTATCCCGTGTTTGGAAGCTTGGCCAGATCTTTCTGAGTGATTTGGAGCACCGGGATAGTCTCGTACCCCATCTCCCGTGCGACTATGACACCCAATGTAAGGATCGCATCTACGCTACCGAGTAGGATTGCTGCCGGAGCTGTTTCTTGCCGCAGCAGCTCGAGCATTATGGCGCTCGAAGAACTCGAACCAATCGTAGCGGGAATTGCGAGAACACGGCCGGTGATTACCGATTCGTGATCGGGGTGCCGTGGATCTATGATGCGTCCTGTCACGGGGTCCACCCCGCCCCAGAGGCTGATGGGAGCTGCAAGCTTCAAGACAGGTCCCTCTGCCTCTCCGGTGATCAAGTTGCGACCCCGAATCTCACTCACCATTTCAACTCCAGAGCGCATCGTCGCGGACGACGTGACCCGCCTCAGCAGAGGCTATGCAATCTTCGAGACTGCCGTAGACCACTTCGTATCCTGTGTTTGCCGGCGTGTAGTGCGCAAACTTGCCGGAGTTGGTCATGAGCACGCCACCTCCTGCCGGCAGAATGGGCGTTACAACGACGCAGGTATCCACCACTATCTCTACACCGGCTCCTCGAAGCGCGGCTGCGCGCCCCTGGTCTTCCAACTGTTTGAGGACACCGCGGCCGGTGCATACATAGAAAGGAATACGGAAGTGTATGTGCTCGGCCCATCGCTCGAGTTGGGCGAATTCACTAAGGGAGAAGTGCGGGCTTCCCACGGCGACTGCGTCCAGCCGACCTTCGTCCGTGGTGGACATCCGGTCCCTTTGGGCTCGGATCATCTGCGCCGTCACTTCGATGACACGGGCCGGTTCCCGACCACCCAACACCGTTTCGAGGTCGGGTGCTTCCGGCGTAACACCCGCCACGTGAAAGAGACCTACCGCACCTGTGGCGGCCGCAGCTGCGCCTAGTGCCTTGAGCCGGTCTTCGCTCGTGTTCGCCGAAAGTCCGTCGATGACAGGGATCTCGTCACCAATCTCGCTACCGAGCCAACTGCCGAACACGGGATAGAATACGTCGGCGTTCTTGAGTGTCGGCGAGAGTTGGTGCGTATCGATTACGGTCGTGGCATACCGATTCTCCGGAAGATGCAGGCCGGTAAGCGGCGCCCGGCCGGTCACAGCGCAGCAGATATCGAGGAAATCGCCGTAACGGTTGGTGCGCGCGCCCAACACTGAATTCACAAATGCCACGGCGTTGCTTTCCCCCCAAGCCACCTGATCCCCGACCCGGGGCCGATGTCCGGCCTGATATGGCGCGCAGGTCCATGTTGGTCTGCAGCCCATCTTCTCGTAGGCGACCATCTGACGCCGCGCCATGTCGTAGCGATGTTGGTCGCCACGGACACGTGTGGGATGGAGAAGATCCAGAGCCCCTACGTTGAGCGTCGTCGGAACGCGAGCCTTGGCGCCACCGGAGACAAGGCGCTCCGCGAACTCGACACCGCCGTCCCCATGGTAGATACACCCGTCAATGTGTGCCGAGCTGATCTCGACGAGCTGCGTACCGCCTAGAAGCTCCGTCATGTCGACGACGATATGCATGGCGATAGCGGCAGCGTCCCCGAGGGCGCCACGGGCGATGGCTTGCTCTTCAGTGGTGAGCTGCATGGTAGTGAGAAGTATGAAGTAAGAAGTGAGAAGTGAGAAGAGGGGCAGGAGGAGCAGGAGGGGCAGAGGGGGCAGGCAGCAGCTGGCCGTCGGCCGCCGGCAGCTGGTAGCGGGAGGTGGGTGGTGGTGGGTGAGCGGGGTAAGTCGCTTGACGTCGAACTTCTGCGGTGTTACGAGAGCCTCTGAATCTGAACGTCAATTCGGCTGTCGCACCATTAGTAGGGAGATCACGTCATGCCTCGTCTTCATTTGCGGTTCCCTGGGCCTCTTCTGACTGCATTTCTCATAGTCGTGCTATGTGGGCCGGCAAAGTCAGCTGCTGCCCAGGAGCCCCCTCAGCCTCTGAAACGGGGGCGGTGACGCCTCCGGCCGGCGCCCGGATTCTTGATCTGGAGGGGCGTTTTCTCCTACCCGGACTCATGGACGCCCACAGCCATGTGAACACCCTTGCCGGTGTTCGCACCGCTCTGGAATCTGGGGTGACCACGATTCGAACGGCCGGAGTTGGCGGATATGCGGATGTGGCGATTCGGGAGATGGTGAAGAAGGGAATTCTGCCCGGACCCGACATCGTCGCCACCGGTGTGTACGTCACCCCCAATCTCGGCGGCGCTGTCCTGGCTGATGAACGGCTGTACGAGCTTCACACTGGAGTGGACGCCCCTGACGCGTTGCGGCACCTCGTGCGAGTCAACCTCGACCACGGTGTCGACTGGATCAAGACCCGGGGAACCGAACGGGCCGGCTTGCCGGAGACCGATCCTCGCCAACAGGTGTACACCGAGCGGCAACTGCGCACGATCGTGGAGGAAGCTGCGACGCGCGACGTAGCCATCATGTCGCACGCCCACGGCGACGAAGGCATCCGTGCGTCGGTCCTCGCGGGCGCCCGGAGCATCGAGCACGGGACCTACGCTTCGGAGGAGACCCTGCGCTTGATGCGGGAGCGGGGAACGTACTTGGTCCCAACCCTCAGTTCTATTTCCTCGTTTGGCCAGGCCGGAGACTACGCGGATCCCGCGCTATTCCTTCGCGGTCTTCATATGGCGCCGCGACGGCGCGAGGCGGTGCGGCGGGCGTACGAGATGGGGATCAAGATCGTAACCGGCGTCGACACCAACTACGGGCCGGAGTCGTTCTCACGCGTGGCCCGGGAAGTCGGATTTCTCGTGGAGCTGGGCGTCTCACCCATCGATGCGCTGCGGGGCGATGCGCTGCGGGGCGCCACCAGTCGCGCCGCTGAGCTCTTCGGAATAGAAGACCAAACCGGCTCTATCCGGCCGGGCCTCGAGGCCGACTTCATCGTGGTGGACAGGAATCCTCTCGAAGACGTGCGGTCTCTTCAGGATGCCTTGATCGTCATCAGTAACGGTTACGTGGTGTTGAACCGGCTGCCGTTTGCGAGGATGGAGACGGACGAGTGAGCGATGAGAAGAAGAGGCAGAGGGGGCAGAAGGGGTAGGTGGTACGATGGTTGCGATCTGGAGGGTGTTCGGCCGCCGACGGGAAAGGTAGGTGGTAGCATGTTCGAGCCCTCCGCTTCGAAAGAGGTCTCAATACCGCGTGGCTATACTCCGCGGGGCCTGGTGTTGTGTGGCGCCTTTGCAACGGTCGCGCTTGCGGCATGCGACGGCTCCATCACACAACCCACGCTCCCAGAGGATCTAGCTCCCTCGGCCCACCGCCGTGGCGGACGCCATCGCGACTACCGATTGCTTGCGGTGACCAACCAGGGCGAACTCGTGGAGATCGATCTTCGCAACGCGAGGGCTCACCTCATCGGGGATGCGCCGCCGTTCAATGGTAGGGACTTGGGGTGGACCGGTATGTCCTTCAGCCCGCAGGGCCGGTTGTTCGTCACGTCCAGGCAGAGATCGGAAGACCCCGGCGACGGCTGCACAGGCCTCTTTGCGACCGGTCCATGCTCGCATCTGTACGTGATCGATGAGGGTACGGGAGCAGTCGTAGACGAAGTGGGCTCCACCCGCGGCGCGTTCATCTCGGACATCGATTTCAGTCGGCGTGGAACGCTGTTTGGCAGCAAGTTTCTCGACGAACGACCCACTGGTGAGGGCGGCTTGATCCGGATCGACCGCTCGGATGCTCACATGAAAGCCGTTGGTCGATTCGGCCCGGGCTTGGGCCCGGGTCTCGACAATGGTGGCCTATCGGTTCATCCGCAAAACGGACATCTATGGGGAGTAGACGGCACCTCGCTCTACCGTATTCGGCGGAGAACCGGCCGGGCTTCGCATGTAATCCGTTTGGAGTTGAACGGCGAGGAACCCCAATTTGGCCTTGACGGTCTGGAGATCCTTCCCAGCGGCCGGTTCATCGCGACTCGTGGCGCAGGAGTCAACGAGCTGTACGAACTCGAACCAGCCGCAGACGGGGAGAGTGGATGGGCTGGGTTGACGCCGATCCCTCTGACATTTGACCCAGCTATCGTGGGACATGTCAACAGCCTCGAGAGTCGCTGCGGAGTGGATGCACTCCGAATGTGCTCGGCCGCCGACGTTGATGACCATGACGACGACGATGGCGATCACCGCACTGATGCCACGGAAACCCTCCTCGCAGCCACGAACGCCGGTGAGCTAATTGAGATCGACCTCGCTCTTGGCACGGCCGTGCTGATCGGCGACGTCGGTGTTTTTGAAGGGCGGGAACTTGGGTGGACGGGGTTGTCAGTGAGCCCGAGCGGCGTACTGCTTCTCTCGAGCCGCCAACGTAGCGAGAGTCCTACTGACGGATGCGTGGGTGTGTACGCGAGCGGCCCGTGCTCGCACCTCTACGTCGTTGACCCCGAAACCGGTGCTGTGCTCTATGAGCTGGGCTCCGCCGGCGCCGCGTTCATTTCCGACATCGACTTCGCGCCCAACGGGCGGCTGTTCGGGAGTCGATATATTGACGAGCGCCAATCCGGGGATGGGGGGCTCGTCAGGTGGCGGCGCTCCTCGCCTCTTGCTGTGCTTGTCGGACGCTTCGGCCCCGGCCTCGATGTTGACCTGGAGAACGGGGGGCTTTCGTCACACCCGTTCACCGGACGCCTGTGGGGCGTGGAGAGTTCCGCGAGCCCAATCCCGAGGATCTTTCGCATCAACAGAAGGACCGGCGACGCTATGTGGGTGACCGCCCTCGGGCTGGACGGCGTGCCGGCGCCGTTCGGTATGGATGCCCTCGAGATTCTGCCCGACGGGCGGTTCATTGCGATTCGAAGCCGTGGGTTTAGCGAGATGTACGAGATCGACCCGAAGCCGGACTGGGAAAGCGGTATGGCTGAGATCACGTTGATTCCGCTGCAACTGGATGCCGCGATCACTGGGAGTCTCACCGCTCTCGAAGCCCAGCGTCGATGAGGCCCTGCCTGATGCCCGCGTGACACCAACCGGCATCTGCTGACCGTACTGACATAACAACGCCCCGCAGTCACCGACTCCTTGCGGGGCGTTCCCTGTAGTGGAACCGCTCGGGGACGAGTCCACGGAGCGGTCGGTGGTCTTGTAGCTTACTGGACCCGGC
>JBDHDY010000082.1:0-14340 GCA_039591275.1 Gemmatimonadota bacterium
ATTCCCTTGCGGGCGAGTGCTCCGATGAGCAACAACACAGTGCTCTCGAGAGGGATCTCCAGCCGACGACGCAACTCGCGCCGACCTTCGAGGCGTTCAGCAGGACTGAAGCGTGCAAGGTCGACGCCATTGGGAACGACGGTGGATGACGCGGTCGCACCATAGAACGTTTTCCACTCTTCAGCTGTCCTTCGAGAAACGGCGATCAATGCGCGCAGATGCTCATGGCGCGCAGCCCGCCGCTCGCTGCGTTCGGCCACGGCGCCGTTGAGATTGCGGTAGAGCCGCTCAGTACGGCCAACGAGCTGAGTCGGCCATTGCCGTTGAGCCGCGCGCCACGCGGCATGGCAAAACTGGGCGGTGATGACGGACGCGCCGGGGAATGCGCCACCTATCGTGTGGACCACATCCCAGCTGCGACGCTCCACGAGGCGGCGCACCAGTCGGACGAATGCCAGGTGCCGCAGGAGCCAAGGTCGCTCCGGTGTGCGGACGACCTGTACGTTGACGGCGGGGGAAATATCCTGTGCATTGCATGTGTACAACGTGACGTCGTGACTCGAGGCGAGACGATTGACGAGCTCGAGCGCGTAGCGATCTTGGCCGCCGCCCGGTCGCGCATCGTGGACGACGAAGGCAATTTTCATCGGGCGTCCACCAGCCGCTCGTAGATGTCTTCGAACTCGGCAGCCGCAGTCGCCGGCGTGGCAACCGGCGTTTGAGCCGCGCCAGCGGCAAGCTGGTTCCGTAGAGCCGGATCACCCACGAGGTGATCGATCGCATCCGCAAGTGCCTCCACCCGCCCGCCCGGGATCAACCAGCCGTTCTCGCGGTGTGTGATCTGTTCCAAGATACCACCGGCTCGTGTCGCGATGACCGGCCTACCCGCGGAGAGGGCTTCCCCCACCACCAACCCGAAAGGTTCCGGTTCGCGACTCGTGTGCAGGACGATATCGGACGCGAGGTACAGATCCGGTAGGTCCGTCCGAAACCCGAGGAACTGAACCCGATCTCTCACACCGAGATCGTCGACCAGTGCCTGCAAGTGCCCGAGGTATTCGGCCTCGAGGCCGAACATGGTGTCACCAACCACCAGAAGTCGTAAGCGACGACGTTCCTTGGCCTGTGCGATGGCGCGAATGGCGACGTCCTGCCCCTTCCATCGCTGCAAGCGAGCTGGGAGGAGGAGCGCCACTTCTTCGGGTATGAGCTCGAGGCTCTGACGGATGTGATCTCGAGACAAGGTCGGTTGTGCCGCGTGTACCGGTGGCTGCACAACGCGAACTGGATGGCGTCGAGGATTCACAAAGCGTTGGCGGGTCGCTGTGAAGCGAGAGTTCGCCACGATGCAGTCAGTATCCCTCCAAGCAGCACACCAATCGATCACGCTGGAGACCTTGGGTCGGTTGTGTTGATACCATAGCACAGGGATGTCGCCGCCTGTGCCAGCGCGTCCCACTACTGCGTGGGTCCACGCCATAACATTGTGCTGCACGCCGGCGCCGCGCTCAGCAAGTACAGTTGACAGCCACTCTACCAGCTGACGGCGTCCGGCACGATCGCGCAGCCTCGGTCGCACGGAGGCAGTTACGACCTCCACGCCCACCCCCTGGAGACGCTCGGCGAGGGGCCCCCGAGACAGGAGCACTGCGAAAGCTTCCACGCGACTCCGATCGTGCGCTCCGAGGATACGGAGCGTTGCTATCTCCGCGCCTCCGACGTCGCCGTGAGGAAAGATGTACGCGGCGCGAATCATTCTGGGCGGCGTGCGATCAGCACGTTACCGGTGGTATCCGATTGTGAATAGAAGCGGGCATCCAGAAACCCGGCCATGGCGTTGATCATTCGCTGGAGGAGCTTGCGAGTGCGCATCCATAGGTGGCGCGGCGAAACGCCACGGGTGGGAATATGGGTGGCTGTCAAAAACCCCACGAGGGCGACCGCGCCGCCCAGGGGAATGACGTCCTCTACCTCGAGCCCGGCGTCTCTGGCGAGCTGCGCCATGCCATACTTCGTGAATCGGTAGTAGTCGTGCGGTTCCTCATGCAGCCACTGCGCGTGCGGCGCGGATACAACGAGGTGTCCGCCGGGCCGGAGAATGCGAGCCGCTTCGGAAAAGAACAGCCACGGATGGGGCAGATGTTCGATCACCTGGGTCGAAATGACGGCGTCAGCTGTGCCTGATCGAACCGGCAGCGCTTCGGCGGAGCCAACTAGTTGGACCTCGGTGCGACCCGACCAGGCGACGGCGAAATCTACGCCGATCCATCTCGTATCGGGGGTGGCCAGGTCTCGGTAGGGTTGGGAGCCGCACCCCACGTCCAGCACCAGGCCGGACAACAAGTGGCGGTGCTCAGTGAGCGTGGCGCGCAGGGGCCGATCGAACAACGTGGTGTCAACCCGGTCCACCGGCCGCGCTCCCCTCGTTCACGAGGTGTCGGTACAGGTCGATGTACTGCTCGGCGATCCTGGAGTTGGCGTATCGTGCTTCACAACGCCTGTATCCGCGTTCCGCGAGTTCGCTGCGACGGGACGCGTCGCTGAGGAGCTGTTCGATCGCGGTGGCCCACGCCCCGACATCTGACTCCGCCACGACGATGCCGGCGTCACCTATCACGTTGGGGATCTCCCCTGAATCCGAGCCGATTACGGGTACGCGGCAGCTGAAGGCTTCTATGATCATACGCCCGAATTGCTCCCTCCAACTCCGCGTGGTCTGTGACGGAGCTACGAGGATGTCCATGGCCCCCAGGTATCGAGGCACCTCGTCGTGTGCGGCCAAGACGATGCGGACACGGTCGCTGTATCCGCGTTGCGCGGCCCACCGCCGGATGTCCTGCTCGCAGGGGCCGGAGCCCACGGCCAACAGCGTCCAGGGGATACGTACGCGGTCCAACGCCTGCATGAGGATTGAGAGACCCTTAGCCGATACGAGCCGCCCGAGGTATCCGACCACTGGGCCTTCAATGCCCAGCGCCTGCCGAGTCGATGTCTGTTCGCCTGAGGTTGGCGGCAGGAAGTGATCCATATCAACCCCGAGGGTGATCACGCGTCCGCGGTCCCGGGGAAAGCCTTTGGCGACCATGGCGTCATAGACCGACTGGCCGCCAGCCACCCAGCCTGCTGTCGCGCGGAGGGTGGCCCGTTCGAATGCGGAGAACGGCCACGGGTATCGCTTGATCAAGCTCTGCGCAGTTCGAAACAGGAGTGGCACACGAGCGCTTCGGGTGATCCGAGCGATTTGGAATCCGGCCAGCGTGTACGGCTCCTCCCACATGTGCACCAAATCGAAGCTGGCGTTCGTCACTAGGCGTTCGAGCGCCGCGGGATCGTACCAGAAGACGTGGTTCCATCTCGTTAGCCGCGCGCGGAGGGGAACGATCGCATAGTCTGGGTGATCCTTCCGCTCGAGGTGAATGCGGCGAAGGTCTCCATAGTGAAACGTTGGCGCAGCAAGGGTCAGCTCGACGTCCGGGTCTTGTGCGACTGCAGCCGGTACCGCCTGATTGAGGGCCACGACGTAGGAGTGTCCAATCGTGAGAACTCGCAAGCGCTCTCCCTTCTACCGCTCGACGTTCAAACGCGCGAGTTCCTCGAGCGCCGGCGTGAGGGCGTCTCGCTCGCCTGGGATGGCCGCAATCTGAGCGTTCCAGTGCGCCTCGGTGACGACGGAGTCAGCTCCGAGCACGCATGTGCGGTAAGACAGCTCTTGCAGCAGCTCCGTCACGGCATCGTTGGTTCCATGGAGCTCGATTAAGAGTACGGGCCGGTGAACGGTAGCCGTGCCGCGCGCCCCCTGTAGCACGTCGGCCTCGGCGCCTTCCACGTCGATCTTGATCACGTCAGGCGGCGGGAGGCTGCGCTCCCGCACTATTGTATCGATTCGTGCAATCGGAACAGAAATGACGTCGACTTTCTGGTCGAGCTGTCCGGTGCCCTCCAAGCGTCCCCACGATGGGACTGCCGAAACGTGGAACCGTGCCTCACCGTCTCGATCCCCTATCGCCGTGGTGAAGGTTCGCACATTCGTGAACTGGTTCAACCGGACATTGTACTCGATCATCTCGACGTTGTCGGGTAGCGGTTCGCAGCTGATCACATCTCCTTCGGGACCGACGAGGCGTGATGCAATTACGGTAAAGAAGCCGACGTGCGCTCCTAGATCATAGACCGCCATTCCAGGCTTGATGAAATGCGAAAAGGCCGCTTGCATGAGCGGCTCGGACGTACCCAGCACGTATCCGGCGTGCGAAGGCCCCGTGTTGAAATGCAGGCCGGCGCCTACGCCGCGATGTATGACAGTGTCCTTCCCACGAAACCGATCGGCGAGGCGGTTGTACCAACGCTTGGCCCATGTGCTACGCCATTGCTGCCGGGCCACCATCTTGATAACCCGTCTTGGCAGCAAACGCGCAAGCTGGAGCAAAAGCCCAACGCTTCTCGTCGTCATCGGGCGAAGGTACTGGGTCGTGCGAACGAGTGGCACAAGGGGCAATAATGCGGTCGTGAGGGCAACCTCGGACCACGTGAATCGGCCTCCTGCAAACAGGTACGTCGCATGAACACCCACCAGTGCCACAACGCCGGCGAGGACAATTACGGCAAGCTTGGGTGCGGCGAGCAGGGCGCCGAGCAAGAGCAGGTACAAACCCAGATATGCACGATGAATCGGTCGGAGGACACGGAGGCGCGCGCCGCGGAAACGCTCTGGGTGACGGTGCCGTAACAACGGGAAGAGGAATGTCCGCTTTGCGTCGTCGAGGAGTCGGAGGGGTTGGGCTGCGCTCACGGGATGGACGACTCGCGCGTCGCGGGTCCTCCAAATAGAAAGGAAAACGCGTATCGAAACCGCCGGCAGCGTCGAAGGCACTGCGACGGTAAAACATGTTACACGTCTGGTATCCGTCTGGCCGCGATAATGCGCGAAGACCCTTACTCGTGAGGGTGGAGACGTCGGACGGGATGGCCGTATGGCCCTCGACCGCCCCTGTCTTGGGGCCCGTGAACGATTGTGCAGCCGCGGCAATCCAACTGGGATCGGGTACGCAGTCGTCGTCGGTAAATGCTATCCACTCCCCTTTGCTCAGCCGCACACCGTAATTGCGTTTCGTAGAGGGACTTCTTCCGTGTGCCGGATCGCCGGGGATCGCCACGCATCGGAGTGGAACTGGGCTCTCCCCTTGTAACCGATCCACAACGGCGAACCCTTCGTCCCCCTCAGTGGCCACGACGATGATTTCCAATTGATCAGGGGGGTATGCCTGCCCGAAAACGGCGTGCAGGGCTCGCTCGAGCAACCGAGGGCGACCGTGGGTGGGAATGACGACGGTGACGGAGGGGGGCGGCATAGGGTCTTGCGTCGGGTCGGACGTCACGTGTCATCCCGTCGCGTGAATGTGGAGTACAGGCGGTTGCAGTACCGGGGTCGTTCCCCGCGGTCTAGCGCCACAGCACGGTGTGTGCGACTCACAGTGCCGACGGCGTCGTCAGGAATCCGGCTGTGGAAACGTGGACCATGTCAGTGTTCAGATCCCTGCCGCTGATCTGTCCACTCTACTCCTTCCTTCACGACGCGCGCGGGTACGCCCGCGAGTAGGGAGTTGGGTTGGCATGACCGTGCCACGACCGCACCGGCCGCAACCACGGAGCCGTGACCGATCGTCACACCCTTGAGAATGGTGACGTTGCAGCCGATCCAGACTCGATCTTCGATCCGGACAGGGTTGCTGTACGGTGGCGGCCCGAAGCCATGCCCGTCGTCATCTATGATTGTGACGCCCCAGGAAACGGCGCAATCGCGGCCAATACTGATGCTGGTGCTCGCAGCGACGTGGGTCCCATCCGATATGTAGGTGCTCGTGCCGACGGCCAACGTGGCCTTGGGACCGACCGTGAGGCGACACCCCCGACCGATAGCGCATCCGTCGAGATGGAGTTGAGCTCCGGCTGCAAGGTCGAGTACAGTCACCGCGGAGACCGGCGTCGAGGCACCCAACAGCGCGGTACCCAGGATCACTGTGCGACCGGGCGTTTCGATGACTGCAGCGGGGTCGAGACGCAGCTGGATTCGCCCCCGGCACACGAACAGGCCGCCTCGTCCACACCGGCGCCCGAGTCGGTACGCAACCCAAGGGTTGCGATCCCGGAGTCCTCCCAGGCGCCGGCCGAATGAGCTCACGGGCTTACCCGCTTTCTGGCACCGAGTGCAATGTTGTCTGCTTGCTCCGCCAGCGTTGTCGCTCCGGGAAGTGTTGTGGGTTGCCTGCCAAAAGGTGCCTCGATGTTATTCGACCTGTGCGCGCAAGTCATCGTTCCTGCTCCGCGTTGCGATACACGTCGAGAGTGCGCTCGGCCGTGGCCCGCCAGGTAAACTTCCGACTACGCGCCACCGCCTGATCGGCGAGTGCGACGCGGTATGACTCGTCTCGAAGGACGCGCTCCAGCAACTTAGCTAGGTCGTTCGGATCATGGGGGTCGAAGAGATCGCCTCCGTCGCCAAGCACCTCGGGCAAGCTCGTTGCATTCGCGGCGAGGACTGGACAACCCACCGCCATGGCCTCGCACAATTGTAGGCCAAATCCTTCGTACAGGCTCGGGTAGACGAAGCAGCTGGCTTCGGCGTACAGCGCTGGTAACAGTTCGTCGTCGACGCTTCCGAGCAAGCGGACTGATCGCCCGATGTCGAGCTCGGCGACCAGCGCGGTAACGCGCTCCTGCTCGTGGGGCTGGCCTCCGGCGAGCACGACACAGGCCTCGCAGTGGGGGATGGCGGCGAAGGCGTGGAGCAGGATGGCTACATTCTTTCGCTCTTCCCATCCGCCAACATAGAAAACGAACGGGCGGTCGAGCTCGAACTGCGCTCGAACGCGGTTCCGCTGCTCGGCGCCGACGGTTCTGTGAAAGACCGGATCCGCGGCTTCGGGCACGACGGTGATGAGAGAGTCGGCGATGTGGAAGTGGTGGACAAGATCGCGTTTCGCATGTTCGCTGGGTGTGATGATACAGTCTGTCACGCGCCGCGCTATCCAGTGAGACAGGCGCGTCCACCCGTCTCCCAGCGTTAATGCACGAAGCCACGAGGTCTTATGGAAAGCACGGCCGATGGCGTCGTGCAGAGTCAAGACAGATGGGACTGGGCAGGACCATGGCAGGCCGAAGTTGATGGGTGAATGCAGAATATCGATCTCGTCGCATTTCGCTTGCTCGGGGAGCCAAACTTGCTCCCAGTACGGGTAGCGACCCCTAGAGCCGACGCGTACCCGATAGCTACCGTCGGGAATCCGGGCAAGATGTGTGGGATGCAGCTCTCGATCCGCGTACAGAACGAGCTCGACTCCGAGCGACGGGAGCTCGCGGAGCAGGTTCACCGTGTAGCGGTTCCAGCCGCGTAGGCTCGGGGAGGCCAGCAGTCGAGCGTTGACTCCTACGCGCATTGGCTCGGATGCCTCACGGCGCCGCGCGTTGCCCGACCATCCCGTATATGTCGGTGAGCCGGTCGAGAGCGGCGCGCGGGTCGCAGGTGGACTCAACGAGTCGACGCGCGGCGAGGCGGCGCTGCGCGCGCAACTCGGGATCGCGGAGCAAGGCCACCGTACGCTCGACGAGATCGCCATCCTCGGTGGCAATGCCCGCATGGGCACCGTCGAGGGCCGCAATCCCCTCGACCCCGTCTGGGGTCGTAACGACGGGAAGACCCAACGCAAACGCTTCGAGCACCTTGACCTTCATCCCCGTGGCCGGCGCGGGTGCGTAAAGCAGGGCGTCGGCGGCCGCGAAGTATGGTCGGATCTCCGGCACATCTTCATGGATAGTGACGTTGGGTTCGTCCATGAACTCCCGCAGCATGGCTCGGGCATCGCGTCCGACGATTTGCAGCCGTGCCTCAGGTACGCGTTGCCGAATGGCCGGCCACAGCCGAGTAAGCAGTCGGTGGGCTGCCGAATACGTCGGCTGCCACCGAAACGAACCGATGAGCGTAACAACGGGTTGTGACCGGTCATCCGAGTGCGGCTCCCACGGGTAGTGAGTGAAGTCAAGTGGGAGGGGATTCGTGACGACTGTCGAGTCGGGCGCTATCTGCCGGATTTCGTCCGACAGTCGCTCTGTGAGCGTGCTGACCAGCGGATATGAACGTAGAATCCGGCGCTCGGCCGTTCTCGTCGCCAGGCGGCGTAAGCGCTCGGCCGGTGTGCGCGCTGGCGCCGGCCGGACATCGATGCTCAACAAGTTGTGCACGTTAATGAGGGCACGGTTACTCTGGTGCAACCCCAGCCAGCCGCTCCAGAGCCCTTCGAGGTGGAGCACATCGAATCCCTCCTGCAATCCGCGTGCGAGATCTTTCTTGAGATCGGGCGCAAACATGTAGGAGTGAGGTCGGTGCAGGGATTCGAGCTTTGATCGGAAACCAGTCCGTGTTGGGTGGGGATACGGGCGCAGATCGTAATCGGGGGTCGGAAAGAGGGTCCGAGCTTCGTCGACTTGCTCTGGCCGGCTACACGTCGCGAATGCGGAGACTTTGTGCCCGCGTTGCACCAGACCTTTGAGGAGCACGTAGAACCACCGGGCCGTCGGGTTCCCGAAAGGGAGTGGTGGTTCCACCATCACCAGGAAGATGCGCAGGGGGGTCAAGCGACGGCGCCAGCGAAGTGTTCGGCGGCGTGTGTATCGGTACTCTCTGCGGCGCTGGTCTGGCGCAACCAGCGCCCGCATGTGAGTCCGGCCAAAAACCAGAAGAAGGCGAGGGTGGGGTTGGACATCAGTGGCTGCGAGCCCCATGACATGACCAGCATCGCAACCAGGTAGCCGGCCGACAGTGCCCCGAGGCCGCGATCCGTTTGCTGCACGCCCCGCAGCGCCAATCGAATCGAGATAATGATAAACGCCACGAGCATGCTGGTGAGCATGACTGTTCCGGGAATCCCCGTCTCAACGAGCATGGCGGCGAAGAAATTGTCCTGAAATCCGTACTGCTCCTGAATCATCCGGCCCATCGGATCTTGCGTGAGTTGCTCCTGCAATGCTCCAGCTGCCGATCCGGTTCGTCCCAATCCTGCTCCGAACGGATAGGCTGTTACTCGATCCCAAACGAGCGCAACACCTTCGGAGCGGGCTGCACGGTATGTCCCAAGTTCGAATAGCGTGAGAAAGCGGTCCACAACGTTTCGTTCCATCCAGATTTCTGGCGTGCCTACTGCGTCGGCCAGCGCTTGCTGGGCCCGGGGCACGGCGAACTCTCGTATGCCCACGAAGGTAACCGAACCGATCATGATGACCGTGACCAAGGCGCCGATCGCCCGAGCCCGCCCAGTCATGACCTGCAAGCCGACCATGACAATGACGATGATCAAGCTCCCGAGAAAAAGTTGGCGAACGCCGGAGACGAAGAACGTTGCCAGACTGCTCACGATTACCGCAAGGACGAGCGGGTGCCCCAGTCGGTAGTCGCCGCGCAGCACAAGCGCGAGCGCGAACGGCAGCGCCAAGAAGGCAAACACGGCCTGTCCTCCTGGCAGGGCGGTAGTGCCAAACGGTCGCCACTCGTGGAAGCCGGCCAGCCGCGTCATATAGATGGCGCCGAGATCGAACAGACTGTTTGGCCCGCCGATGTACTGCAGGACGGTAACGGCGAACGTGCCCGTCCACACGGCACAGAGTACGTACATGAACCAGCGCGGAGCAGTGCGGTCCTCTGCGATGGCAAATCCCAGGAAGTACAACGGAATCATAGAGAGATGGATCTTCAGCGACGCCACCCCGACGAATAAGTTGGCTGTGTATGGGCTGAATACGAGGAGAATGATCCACGCCGTATGAAGGACGAGCACCGTGAACATCGGTACGCGAGGAACGGCAGCTTCATGGCGAAGCACGGCGTGGAGAATCCAATACCCCACCATCGTCCACAGCACGATGTCCGCCCCGATGTGGACGACGGGGTGATAACCTGACAGCAACTTGAGGATGCCTTCAAAGGTGAGGTACGAAAAGAACAGACACAATGCCCACAGGCGGTTGCGGAACGCAAGCGCCGCCAACGCGGTGATGAGAGGAAGGAGAAGAAGGAATATGCGCATACGAGACCGCCTGGCTTGCCGCGACAAAGGGCCGGTCGCGCACGCCTCTGACTACTCTATATAAACACGGGCGGCCGAACGCAATGAACCGCTCTGGCCAATTCGCTGAGTTCGGGAGCGCCGCTGGCCGGCGGCCGTCCGAATTGTCACTGTTGATGGTATGCGGACCGGGAGGTGGCCACCGTGAGGGTCGTCACGCGTCGGTTACGGAAATTGGTTCACGCCGGCCGGCTACGGCGTTCGATTCGATCCACAGGAGCCCTGAGTGCAAACGTTCGGGGCAGCGACGATCACAGGCATGTCCCAGGAAAGCGGCGAAAATGGCTCGCACCTCCGTCCGGGGCTGCTGCATCGCCCGATCGCGGACGGCGATGCTGCTGCGAGTCATTCCAGCCCAGGTAGCCCGCTCGCTCGGCGCGCCACCAGCAGCAGGTTGTCCGCGTAGTCGGCGCCGATCAGGCGGGTGATGAGGAATGCCGACGCCGCAAAGCGCAGGGCGCTTACCGGGCCTCTGGGCGGACGCCCGAGCACGACGCGATACCCACGGACGTCCATGCCGAGGGTGGTGAGATACGCCCACAAGTCATGAGCGTTGTACACGTGGAGATGCGTCATGTCCCAAGCGAGCGGGTGTCGGACGCAACGAGCGTTTGGGGTTTGGATGACGATCGTGCCCTTGGGTGTGAGGAGGTCGCAGAGGCGTACGAGCATGGTCAGCCCTCGCCGGAGGGAGAGATGCTCGAGGACGTCCAAACAAAGAATCACGTCATACGTTCGCTCGACGTCAGCCAAATCCGCGTACGTGTAGTTGAACTCATCGCCGACGTCTTGCGTGTGGTACGTTCCATGAAAGCCGGCGTCCTCCAATTTGTGTTGGATGCGGAGATCACCGGCCCCCACGTCCAGCACACTAGCGGCGTCTCGCAGCGCGGCGAAGATGACGCGTTCGGCGGGACTCAGGCCGTCTGTTTCCCACCACCGGACGGTCGGAAAGCGGGGCAAAGAACCTGCGAGGAGACGTTTGCGCTGCCAGTAACGATCATAGATTGGATCTGATGGCACGGTCACCGGAGCACCTCTTCGTTAACAGCCGCCGTTTCCGCTGGGGCTCGACTCATCGAAGACACCGCCGAGCGCTGCCGAGGTTGGGCTGGGAGGTCATCACGCCACCTCGCCTTCTCCCTCGTGTGCCTCACGACCGCCGTCCTATCACGGCGCGGAACCGGCCGAGGTACACGGCGCGGTGGTCAGCATCGAGCATGAGCGTCCACCAAATCGCCAGGTAGGCTGTCGCCGCCGCGGCCATCTCCACGGTGAGTCGTGCCCACCCCAGCGTGCGGTCGGGGGCCGACACCCACCATACCAACGCGGCAAACGGGAGCCCCCAGGCGAGTGGGACAGCCACGGCTCGTGTGAGGGACGCGAGAGAAGTGCCGAACGTGCGGCGCAGCAACACCGGGATGTACCAGGCCGAGGTTGCGATAGTCGAGGCGAACGTGCCCAACAACGGCCCAATGAGGCCGAAGCGCCAAGTCGCCGGGATGCTAATGCCCAAGTTGAGCGCCGCAGCCACGATGCTGACGGGCAGGATCGGTGCCACCTTTCCCGTACCGCCGAACGCCCACGCCCACACAGTGACAACGCCCAGCAAGAGTGCATTGGCAGCTGCGACAACCGCGACCGCATCCCCGGCGTAGTGTTGGGGACCGACCCAGAGACCGACGAAGTGGCGAGTATAGGCGGCAATGGGTACGAGGACACCGATGCCCAGGGCCATGACGAGGTGGGTGACTTCGATGAGACGCAGGTTAAAGGTGGCAGCGTCCCCGCGCGCGTGAAGATCGGCGAGCGCGGCCCAGGCAGCGTTACCGATGCCCTGCAGTTGACCTTGCGCCAGCTCGCCGAGACGCCGGGTGATATAGAACGGTACGACGGCAACCGGTCCTAGCAGCAATGCTACGATGATCTGGTCCGAGGAGAAGCTGACCCGCCCACACACCTGATGGGTCGTCACGGTCCAATTGAGAGACCAAAGTTGCCGCCGCTCCTGCCCCTCGGCCGCAGATCCCACCCCACGTCGGAAGTGAAGGACGCTCCGGCGCAGTTCGCGAGTCGCGATCGCCACATGAAAAACGAGCGTTCCTGCGAGCAGCGCGATGAACTGGCCCGCAATACCCCACCGGTAGTAAGCGAGTAGCAACGCCAAACCCGTAACCGTGATGGCTTGCACCAGCAGCAGACCGTTGACCACATAACCCTCTTGTCGCGCTTCGGTGAGCGCCCGAAATGGCGAGAGCGGGGTCACGAGTAGGGCGACTGTTGCGGCGAGGGCGGCCAAAGTGAGGTCCGACTGGTGGCCGGTCCCGACCGGCACCAGCGCTCTAATGCTGAGCGCGAGGATGAGGCCACCCAACACCATGGTCGCCGTTAGGCGCAGGAATCCGTGGACGCCAGCCCGGAGTGTGCGCTCGAGTGCAGCCTCGTCCTCTCGTCCAAGAGCATTGGCGAGCATGGCTCGTAACGCCCCGTCCATCCCGAGCTGGAGCAGTGCGAGGTGTCCGAACCATTCGAGTGTGGCGCGGAAGGCGCCGTATTTCTCCTCGCCGAGCCACTGAATGATGAACGGAACGGCCGCGAGCGAGAGTACCATCGTGGCCACGGTTTTCAATGAGCCACTGAGATAGGTAAGGATCGAGCGCCGTCCGCGTGTCATGGCAGCGCCTCCGCGAGCCAAGTGGAGTTGCGTGATGCGGTCGCGGCATGGGAGACGATGCGACGTCTCGCGCTGCGGCGGTGGCTGCAGGCGTGCCGCCCGGTTGACAATGAGCCAATCAAGAGCAGTGTTTCAGCCCAACCAAAGGCGCGTGAAAGCAAAAACGTGGGTTCCTATCTCCTAGTGTTCCTGGTCGGCGCGGCTTCGTCCGCAGCGCTGATGCCCGTGTTGATGTGGCTGGGAAATCGCGTTGGCGCCCTCGACGATACGCGCAGGCCCCCGGTGCCCAGAGTCGGGGGATGGGCGTTGGTCTTGGGTTCCGCCACGGCGCTGGCTCTCGTCGGCGGTTTCTTCGTTCCCACAGGGGCGACCCTCCTGGCGATGTCCCAATCGGTCGGGCCCGTAACACTCGGGGCCGTCGCCATCTTGCTGGCGGGGAGCGTTGACGATATCCGTCCGCTTCCGGCATGGACCAAATTCGTCGTCCAGATTCTCGTGTCCGTCGCCGTCTACGCCATGGGCGTTCGAATCGAGATCGTGTCGTACCCGTTTGGGAGCCTCGAGCTTGGCCCGCCGATTGGGCTCCTCTTCACCGTCCTGTGGCTGGTGGGCATCTCGAATGCGTTCAACCTGCTCGACGGTGCTGACGGCGTAGCCTCGGGATCCGCATTTTTCGCGGCAACTGCCGTGTTCATCATGTCGGTCATCCTGGGTCACCCGGCCATTGGCCTGGTGGCCGCTGCATTGGCTGGAGCCTTTCTCGGCTTTCTTCCCTTCAACTTTCCTCCTGCAAAGGCATTCCTCGGTGACTCTGGGAGCATGTTCACCGGCTTCCTGCTTGCCGGCCTCGCGGTTGAGGGGTCCACCAAAGGACCGACCATTGTGGCGATCGCCGTGCCCGTGATGGCATTCGGCGTGCCCGTCTTTGACACGACGATAACACTCATCCGGCGGCTGGTGCGAGGCCGTCCTATCTTCGAACGTGATCAGGAGCATCTCCATCATCGCTTGCTCAGCGCTGGCTTCACCCCCAGACAAGTGGCGGGTGTACTGTACATGGCGAGTGCGGGGTTTGCTCTGGCAGCCATGCTGTTCATCAACCCGGGCGTCCGTTCAGTCGGCGTCGTCCTGATCGTTCTTGGGGTGGCGTTTTGGATGACCGTGCGGTACCTGAGACTCCACGAAATCAACGAGCTCGCCAGACTCGCTCGGCGCGGGGCACTGCAACCGCGGTCCATAGCGATGAACGTCCAGCTGCGTCGAGCAGCGGAGCGATTGGAGGAGGCGAAAGACTTGCGCGATCTCCAAGAGGCTCTGGCCATCCTCTTTCACGGTTCGGAGTTCGATCAGGTGGCCCTGAGTGTGAATTCAGGAGAGGATCGAGTTACCCCGAGCCAATCGTGGTGTCTCGAGGACGGCGTGTTTCGAGAGGGTATTCCCGATCGGCACAGTGACGAATGGGAGGTCGTCTGTCCCTTCGAGGGAACAAACTGGACCGGTGAGCTCAAATTACGACGGCGCCTGGGGCGACGCTCGTTGTTGCTCGATCTGAAT
>JBDHDY010000083.1:0-10000 GCA_039591275.1 Gemmatimonadota bacterium
CTGCCACGGGAAGTATGCGACCAGATCGCACCAGCAGTATCAGAGACGATGAGGGTCACGTTCGGTCTCATGCGCAGTCTCGAGACGAGAAGTTTGTAGTGGCCAGTCCCTAATACTGTGGAAAGCACCGGTTCACTGAACCTTTCGCGGGGGCCCCTCTCACTTCTCACTTCTTACTTCTCACTTCAAGTCCCCGCCGGCTCCTCCATAGGCTGCGGCTTCACACTAAACGCCAGCAACGTTACGAAGGCGACAACGCCTGATGCCAGGAAGAACGGGACGGACACACCGAGGCCCTGATAGACCAGAGTTGACCAAATCGGGGCCACGACGCGGGCCACGCCTCCGAACGCCTGCTGCACGCCGAGGGTCTGACCCATTTCGTGTCTCGGTGCTCTGTGCGACACCATTGCCGATACGGACGGAAACAGCAGCGCCGTCCCGACGGGGACGAGCCCCATGGCAATCCCTGCCGCGATGACATGATCGGGGATAGGGATCAGGAAGAGCCCCAACATCAGGAACGCCGCCCCCATCCGCATGACCTTGGTCTCGCCGAAGCGGTCCACGAGTCTTCCCAGGACGATTGCCCGCATTAGGATCGACAGGAAGCCGATGAACACGAAGAATGCGCCGATGGTCTCTGCTGTAACACCGAAGGAATCGTCCAAGTAGAGAGGAATGACCGCCGTCATCGACATGAAGCCGAGCATCCCCACCGTGTAAATCCAGATGAGGCGGGCCACTTCTCCGCCTGGGTTCCGCAAGACGTCTAACGCAAATCCTCGTATTGACCGGCGTTCGCCGACGGGCCCGGGCGCTGGAGCGTTGATGTCGCTCGATTCTGGCAACCACTTCCATGCAAATATGACATTGCTGAGACATAGGAAGGCCGCCACGAGGCCGGGCATCTCGGCGCCGAAACGGAATGCCAACGAGCCAATGGCCGGGCCGATCATCACTCCGGCGCTCGTCCCCGCAGAGAGCCAACCCAGGGTCTTGGCTCGGTCTCTCGGCAAGCTTGCATCACTTGCATACGCGTGCACAACTCCGATCGTCCCCCCACCGACGCCCTGAATCAAACGCGTCAGAAAGAGCAACCAGATCGTATTGGCGAACGCGAAAACCGTGAAAGCAATCGCCGAGGTGGCGAGTCCGATCAACAAAGCCGGTCGGCGACCATAGCGATCTGAGAATCGACCCCACAGGGGCGCCACGGCAAGCTGGGCAATCGCAAACATCGCGATCAACCACCCGATGACCCAGGCATCGGCATCGAATTCTCTGGCATAGAACGGCAGCAATGGGGCCACGATGGCAAAGCCAATCATGTCCACGAACACGGTCGCCATGAGTACGGCGATGCGTCTGACCCGCTTCATCGTCGGGTCCCCACTGCCATGGCCGCCGTCGACACCAACATCAACACGACTCCGTAGGAAGCCGCGACCCCAATGTCAAAATCCCGCAATGCAGCGAGTATCTCGATGGAAATGGGGCGGGTCTCGAAGGTATAGAGAACAATCGAGGTCACGAAATCTCCCACGGCCGTGGCGAACGCCAACGCCCCGCCCGCGAGCAGCGCCGGTCTGAGAAGCGGGATCGTGACTCGGCGCAATGTCCGCCAGCGGCCGGAGCCCAAGCACGCGGCCGCCTCTTCCAGCGCCGGGTCGAGTTGACGGAATCCCGCAATGACTGACCCCGCCGTGATCGGGATGTTCCGAATGAAATACGCGAGTGGCAAGATCACGATCGTCCCGATCAGCACCCAGCGACCGACCCACGGCGCTTTGATACTGAACGTGAGCGAGAGTGCAATGGCCAACACCGTTCCCGGTACCGCCCATGGAACATTGAGTAATCCATCAATAGCGTCTTTCAATTTCGCCTTGCGCTGAACGATCGTTCGGCCAGCCCACAGCGCAACGGCGAGCGCCGCGAAGGTTGCGGCCGCAGCCATCCAGAGCGAGTTCACGAGCGGTCGCAGCCGCTCAGGCTCGTTGATCAGCTGTGCGTAGTTGCCCAGTGTGTACTCCGGCGGAAAGAGTTGTGTCGTCCATGTGCCGATCGGGACGAACGACACGAGCACAAGCGTGAGATGAGGAAGTAGCAAGAACGTCGCAAACATCCATCCGAGCACGGTCGCAGACCATTTGGCGAAGGGAGTGCGCAAGATTCTGGAAGCGGAAGCCGCACCCTTCCCCACCGCTGCCACTGATTGACTCCCCTTGGTCCGCCGCAGCACGACCAAAGCGATGAATGCCACAGTCGCCAGCGCCACCGTCTGAACCATGGCGGCGCTGAGGTCACCGTTGAGCTTCGATGTCACGATTTGCGTAGTCATCACGCGAAAACCGCCCCCGAATATGTAGGGTGCGCTGAACGAGCCCAACGACGTCATGAACGTGAGAATCGCAGCCGCAGCCAGTTGTGGACGAAGCAGTGGGAGAGTGACTCGACGAATCGTCGCCACAGGACCGCATCCCAGAGATTGTGCGGCCTCGATCATCGAGGCATCGACCCTTGCCAACCCAGCCCGTGTGAACAAGTAGAAATACACGTACATCGAGTAGGCGTGAACCAGCAGGATCGCTCCCGCTCCTTGAAGGCGCCACGGTGAACGCTCCAAGCCGAAAGCCAGAGCGATGAACCTCGCAACGAACCCGCTCTCACCGTATAGAAAAAGAAAAGCAATGACGCCGACGAGCGGTGGGAGCACCGCCGGGAGCGCGACGAGGGCACCAAGCACTCGCCTCCCGGGAAACTCAAATCGCTCGAATAAGAAGCCGACAGGCACGCCGACCAACCCGGCGAGCACCACGCTGGCCAGGGAAATCCACAGGCTCCCCCACAGCGCTACCCAATCCTGAGGTTGGCGCAGGAAATCGATTACGTACTGTAACGTCCACCGTCCGGGTCCGCCGACGCTCTCCAACATGACAAGCGCAATCGGATAAACAACGAGCCACGTCAAGAGCAGGATCAGTACGACACCTTTTGGCGTTCGGCTCACGAGACGTCCTCGGCAAACGCGTGTGCGGTGTCAGCGGCCAAGCGCACACGGTCGCCGACTCTTGCCGCATGGATTGATGCCTCGAACTCCACCATGCCAACAGGCGTTTCCACCTCGAAGAACGCCCGAGCGCCGGTATAGCGACACTCCTTCACGATGCCTTCCACTCCGCCTTCACCGACCAACTTCACCGCCTCGGGCCTCACCGCAAGCACCACAGCAGTCTCGGGCTCGAGCGATACTGGTGACGTTACGGGCCAATCGACGCCGGGGACGATGCGTGCGCGCTGCCCGTCCACAATGACGCCGCGCAGGACTGAGGCGCGGCCGACAAATGTGGCCACAAATGGCGTGCGGGGGTTCTCGTACAGTTGGGCTGCAGGCGCGACCTGCTCTAACGCGCCGTCGCGTAACACCGCAACGACATCGCCCAGCGCGAATGCTTCTTCCTGCTCGTGCGTGACGAACAGCGTAGTAACGCCAATCCGATCTATCGCCTCCCGCAGTTCCCGCCGGGTGCGCTCTCTCAACGATGGATCGAGGTTTGAGAGGGGCTCATCGAAGAGCAGTACCTGCGGTCTTGGGGCCACAGCCCGGGCAACGGCGACCCGCTGCTGCTGTCCGCCCGACAACTCTGTGACGCGTCGCGTTTGAAACCCCGCGAGGTCGACAAGCGCCAGGGCGTCGGCAACCCGCTTCCGGCGCTCTTCAGCAGAGAGATCTGTCAACCCAAAGCCGACGTTTTCCGCAACATCGAGGTGCGGAAACAGGGCGTAGTGTTGGAATACCATCCCGAAGCGACGCTGCGCAGGCGCTCGATCCGTCACGTCGACTCCCGCCACCACTACGGTCCCCTCATCCGGCTTCTCGAATCCGGCGATGAGACGCAGTGTTGTTGTCTTACCACTTCCACTCGGCCCCAGCAGAGCCAGCACACTCCCCTGTGGCACGGCCACGGAAAGATCTCGCACCGCCACGTGGTCTTCGAACCGCTTGGTGAGCCCGGAGAGAACGACTCCCGCTTCGGACATCACCTGCCAGGCCGCGTGCCGCCGCGCCCACGCACGTTGCGATCCCAGTAGGACATCCACTCGCCGCCTCGCTCGGCGAGCATCGCCCAATCCATGTCTTCCACTCGGAGGTGTTGTGTCACGTACTGCGCCCAATCAGGGAGAGAATCGTTGGCGAGATCCATACGCGCCGGGAGCCGGTAGGTTCTCCAGCTTGCCAGCATCTGAGCTTCTTTCGAGCCAGCCCACTCGATGAACCGGCGCGCCAGTTCCGGATGCTTTGCACCGCGAACGAGCGCAATGGCGTCTTCGATTACCGGCGTTCCGCTGCTCGGGAGCACGTACGCAAACGGGTTTCCCTTTCTCCGCTCCACCAATATGTCGGGAAGGCCCCACAGCGTGACTACGCCGTCCTGGCGCAGCAGTCTTTGGTGAAGTAAGGCAGCGTTCATCGGATAGTCGGTCGTCTGAACGTCCAGGCGACGAAGCCAATCGAATCCGGCCGCGGTATCGCCAGTTGCCCGAATACCTCGCAGCATCACCATGCCGAAGATGGCCCGCATGGTGCCTGAGGCCACCGGATTCCGAATGACGATGCGCCCCGTCCACTTCGGCGTCAATACATCATCCCAGTCCTTGGGTGCCTCAGACGAAGCGATCGCCGAGCTGTTGTACGCAATGATTGCGGGCGTCTGGTACACCGAGAAAAACATGTCATGAGCCCCGCGCCCTCGCTCCGGAATACGATCCGCCCATAGCGGTCGGTAAGACTCGAGCAGTGAATCGGCGGCAGCCCGGGCAAAGAGACTGGACGGACCGCCGAACCACACGTCCGCCTGCGGATTGGCCCGCTCCGAACGAACTCGATCCAATGCCTCCTGCGACCCCATGTCCATCGTGCGCACGTCCACACCGGGATTGGCCGCCTCAAACTGCTCTTCCGCCAGCTTCAGCAGATCGCGACCGTGCGGTGAGTACACCACCAGCGGCACGCGATCACCGCTGCCGCAACCGGCGACGAAGCCGATCACCACCAGCAGAAGTCTCCGCAAACTCGAAGTATCGATCACAGGCTTGTGGGGGCTGAAGCCGGGAGAAAACGAATCAGCGAACGTGCTCCGGTTTCAGGTTCAGCAAGTTGACAAAGAGTCGAATGGCACCCGGTGTCCCGGCTGGTAGCGCACGAAAGAAACTCAACCCAGTGTATACATACGTACCCGCGCCGTAGCTGGCCACCAAGAGACCTCCCCGGAGAGGTTCGTACCCCACATCGTTCATCTCGAGTAACGGGCGATAGGCATCGTCCCACGTCTCGGCGAAATACAACCCGCGTTCCTGGGGCCATCCCTCCCAATCCCGGAGCGTGATACGATTGGGCCCGGAAAACACCATGTGATCCTGATCCAACACTCGTACTGGGGCCGTCTCGTCCGTCACCCGCCCGTGCGGACGCCCGATAGTGAGCGGATAGGCCGCGTAACCACCCCTGACAAAGGCGTACTGCTGATACTGAACCACAAGCAATCCACCCCGTCGGGCAAATGCGAGAAACCGGTCATTGTGCCGAGTGAGTGCCGCATTGCTTTCATAAGCGCGACTTCCAATCACGATCACGTCGAATTGGCTAAGGTCGGCCCGAGTTATTTGCTCGTCGGTCAGCACCTCGAGCGGGAGGCCGATCTGTGCAAGGGCCTCAGGAACTCTATCCGCGGCACCGCGCACATAACCCACACTGGAAACCGACGGCATGGTGAGCGGCACCACGAGCACATCGCTCTCCGCTGCTCGCACGCGGGCAGTCACCCGGACATGTGGGTAGGTGATGAGCCCGACACCGTCTCCGTACATGATGCCGTCCTCTCCAGCAGCCACTGCGCGAACGGTGACCGACTCGCTGCGGACTTCCTGAGGACGCTTCACGGCAAACCTGAGCCGAACGGATTCGCCGGTTCGCTCAAACGAAAACCGCTGGCGAGGTGGCGCCGGCCATCCGTCAATCGTCAGTCCGACCTCGCCGACATAAGGGCCGGATCCGTTGTACACGAGGGAGACGGTGAATGGCCGCTCTGATTCCCCTCCAGCAGGCCAAACGATCGTGCTCGGTTCGAGCCGGACATCCAGCGTGGGAACAACGCGCAACTCCCGGCGCACCTCTCCGAGCGCCTGGTCCCGGAACCGGTAGGAGACCTCTCGCTCCAATCGAGCCGGTGTATCCAGCACAGAGAGCCATGAACTCACGCGAAGTAGCGGAGGCTGAAACGGCATACCTCGGACATCGGGCGGCGTCTCGCTCCAATCGTACAGCGAGCCGGCGAGTGGCCGCTCCAGAAAGTATGGCTGGGTGGGTCGTGCATCTGGCGGTACTGTGACTGTGAACTCGCTGGACACGAGTGCCCCGGGAGCAAGTGTCTCTTTGCCTCCTGACGGGCCGACCACCCGCCAGCCAAACGGGGCCAGGACAGCCACGGAATCGAGCGATACCGCGTGCGGCCCGCCGTTATATACACTGACCGTCACGTCGACAGGCTGCCCGGGGACCATCTCGTCATCGGAGGCCACTGCGTCGATCACCATGCCGGCAGAACTCAAGAGCGCCAGTTCGAGCAGGTCGATTTGTTCCCGTTCGGACCTCGCCGCCGCTGAGAAGCGACGAAGCTCCTCCGCGATTCGGGAGGTCAGGTCTGCAGCTGCCGTAGGATCCAGGGCCCGGCGCATGTTGCGTGCAAACCGAGCGAACTCCGAAGTGTCCGCGGGGATACCCGCAAGCAGACCGTCTTCCACATCGCCGCCGGTCGCCGGAGCCGTTGTCCGGTCTCGCAGCAACCGTAGTCGAGTCTGGCGCGGGCCGATGACCTGCAGCTGCCCCATGTCCTGGCTCCGGTGGCGGCTGCGGCTCGCCATCGCAATCTGGTGGTATGAACGCCCGGCCCACGGGTCGAGTTCACCAGTTGGCAGCGTAACGGTCGTCTCCGTGGTGTCAAATCGCGTCGAGCGAAACAGCTTGAGCGGGGTCCAAGTCGCAAGCCCCTCTTCTGTGGCAAGTTCTGGGAAACGCTCCTGGTCGGCGGCCGCATCGAAGGCGGCGATCGCCGCCACACCCGAAGCCTGGTGCTGGCCATGCCTGTCTCTCTCCGTTCCCGACCATGTCGACACGATTACGTGCGGGCGGAACGCCCGCACCACGCGGACGACATCCTTCAGTACGGAGTCCGGTATCCAGTGTTGGGAGGTTTCTTCGAGAGACCGGGTATAGCCGAAATCGAAGGCCCTCGTGAAGAACTGAGTGGCACCGTCTACTTCCCGGGCCGCCAGCAGCTCGCGCGAGCGCAGCAGGCCGAGCCCGGCGCCGAGCTCATCACCGATCAAGTTCTGGCCACCCTCACCCCGGGAGAGCGAGAGGTAGGCAGCCTCTGCTCCGTACCCAAGCGCGAGGAGCGCCAGTAGGCTGGTGTCCTCATCGTCGGGGTGAGCCCCAACGACCAAGACTCGGCGATGCTCAGAGATGCGGTGGAGCAGGCGATCCAATGCGACAATGCCGCCACTCGAGGGAGGAGCCAACTGCGCCACGACCGCGTGCGGGGCCGCGGTCGTCAATACGGCAAGGAGACCGAGCTCGCAGCTACGCAGCCTGACGAGCCACGACAATGCTGCGCAACCTTTCGGCGCCGGGGTCCTGAGGGTCGCCGAATGGGCGGGGGTGCCCGGCGGGGTCCATGAGGACGCTCGGACAAGAAAACTCCAAACGGCGCGCCAGGATGCGCTCCTGGACAGCCCGCGTGGACACAGCCGCCGCTATCACCAGGTGGGACGGTTTCAGCTGCTGGGCGGCCTCGGCGGCGGCGAGAAGCTTCCACGGGCTCGTGACGTGCCCGTCCACAATGAACACGGTATGGCCTTCCACCGACCGCAGTGGACGCTGGCCCCGGAAAAGCAGTCGCTCCGTCTTGATGGCCCGTCGGCTCCGGTCCAGGGCCTCGTCGAGCAGCTCCAAGAGGTCAAATTTGGGCTTGAAGCCCGGGTCCAGCACCGCGTCGAAATCCTCAGCCATTGCACCGACGACCCCGACATCCGGCAGCCGAACGTGAGCCCCAATCACGACGTCGAAGCCGCAGTCCAGCGCCTCAGACGCGCTGGCAGCCAGCTCGACGCCCGTTGGTGCAAGACCCCAGACGACCGTGGGTGGCCTGTTCCGCTTGTTGAGCTGACGCCCGAGCATCGCGCCAGCGGCCGAACGGCTCGGGAACAGCGGCTTCTGCGGAGACGTTGAGGTCATTGAGGAAGCGAGTAAAGGGCAAAGGGCGAATGAAACAACATCAATTTGACCGAAGGCTCACGGTGATACTCATCACACCGCCGTTCATCGCCGTCCGCGATCCTTTGTCAGGACGAGCACAGTGAGAGCACCTCTCGAAATAGGATTCCGGCCAGCCGAATCTTCGCAGACTACAGTCAAAGACGCAACCACGAGGGGGGATGATCAACGTGAAGCAACCGTGGTAGTCCCCCCCTCAACGGCAAGGTAAATTTAGGTATGGCTACAATTACAGCGAAGCCCCCTTCGGGGCCGCCAGACAGAAGGGAAGAGGTTAGCGAACACGACGCCCGCGCAGTAGCGGAGGCAGCGAGAGAGAAAGAGTGGGTTGCTCCCAGCTTCGTTCGCGAACTCTTCGACGGCAAGTTTCGAATCGACCTCATTCACCCCTTCCCCACCATAGACCCCAAGGAACTCGAACGCGCTCAGCCGTTCCTCGACAAGCTCGTCGAACTCGTCAAGAGCAAGGTTGATCCGCAGGAAGTCGAGCGCAACTCGAAGATCCCCGAGGAGGTCGTGCAGGGGTTAAAGGACATCGGTGCGTTTGGCATCAAGATCCCCGAGGAGTACGGTGGGCTTGGTCTTTCTCAAGCGATGTACGGGAGGGCAGTATCGCTCGCAGCGAGCTGGGAGAGCTCTATCGGTGTACTCCTCTCGGCCCACCAATCGATTGGCGTGCCCCAGCCGCTCAAGCTCTTCGGCACACCTGAGCAGAAGAAGAAATATCTGCCGCGACTCGCCCGCGGAGAGATCAGCGCATTTGCGCTCACGGAGACGGATGCCGGGAGTGATCCGGCACGGATGGAGACCACGGCCGAACTCACAGAGGACGGCGAGGCCTATTTGTTGAACGGGGAGAAGCTGTGGTGCACCAACGGCACCATCGCCGACATCATGGTGGTGATGGCACGCACCGGTGAGCGACGGATCTCCGCCTTTATCGTGGAGGGCAATTGGCCGGGGGTCGAAGTCACCCATCGCTGCCACTTCATGGGTCTGAAGGGAATCGAAAACGCCGCCCTGCGGTTCACAAACGTCCGGGTACCCAAGGAGAACCTGTTACTGGGAGAGGGACGAGGACTGAAGCTAGCGCTCGTTACCCTAAACACCGGACGTCTAACCGTTCCGGCAACGTCAGCGGCGGCAGCCAAGATGTGTATGGATATCGCGAGGCGGTTCAGCCAGGAGCGGGTGCACCATGGAAGCCGTCGCGGAGCTGGCGTCTCTCATGGCGGACCGGGGTGGATACGACATCCGTCTCGAAGCGGCGATGGCGAAGATGTGGAACACCGAACAGGGTTGGCAGATCATCGACGACACTTTGCAGATTCGGGGCGGCCGCGGATACGAGACCGAAGAAAGTCTCAAGGCTAGGGGAGAGAAACCCGAGCCAGTCGAGCGACTCATGCGCGACTTCCGCATCAATCTGATTTTCGAGGGCTCGAGCGAGATCATGCGGCTGTTCATCGCTCGGGAGGCTGTGGACACACACCTCAAAGTGGCGGGTGCGCTCGTCGATCCGAAGGCCTCTCTGGGCGCGAAGCTCCCGGCCCTCATCAAGACCGGCCTGCACTATGCGTTGTGGTACCCCGCTAGGTGGATCGGGTGGGGCTGGTGGCCACGGTACGCGGAGTTCGGGCGGCTGGCCAAGCACCTGCGATATGT
>JBDHDY010000084.1:0-9591 GCA_039591275.1 Gemmatimonadota bacterium
GTCAGCACCATCCGCACTTCGTGTACAGCGCCTGTGCCACCAGCCGTCGCGTCAGCCGGAGCCGCAGCCGCGGCGGTGGAGCTCGTCTCCCCACCACCTCCCGACTCACCTCCGAAGCAGGCCACCCCGACCATGGCAAGCGCCGCAAAGAAATACCGCATGTCTTCTTCCTTCCTGGGTAATGGGCTACCTATCAAAGAGCGGCGCGTCAGCGAACCCTGCTGGCCGAGCGCCGCCCGGGAATGCGACCACTAATGTACACAGCTTTGGATCGGTGGGAAGTCCTGCGGGTCAAGCCTTGCGTTTTGGGATAAACTTCAGATGTTCCCTGGGGCCGCAGGCGATGCGCTTTCCGACGGTGGCGCCCAGTGGCGTGTGAAGCCGACTAACTGTGGCACAACCCATGGTACATCGTCCGTGGGGCTTGACCGCAATCCAACTACCATCGAGCATGAGTGATGCCGACTCCTCCACCCTGTCGCAGCCTTGGTCAACACTGTCGAGCGTTAAAGGTCACGGTGAGAATCTCGGACCTGGACGACGACAGTAACACACTCCAAGATGCCGCGGCGACGTGGCTTACCGGACACACCGAACGGATCACCTTTGGTGACCCCTATATCCAGGGCGGCATGCTCCAGACGGACGCCACCATCCACGTTCCCTGCAAATATCTGGAGCGAAATGGAGATGGCGGGCAAGTGCGCTGCACCGCGCACCGATTTGAGGGAAAGATTCACCACAGCGGAAACACCAACACCCGAAAACGCCTCCAACTCGGCGACGAGCGGTTCTCCATCATTCACAAACGCAAGCGACGAACGCTGCTGCTGCCGCCGGAGGAAGCTCCGGCCCGCTCGCTCCCCGTGCTGGAAGAGGATAATCCCTGCGCCACCGCCCAGTGCAGGACGTCGGACAACGTTCGGGGAGCCGCTTGCTGCCGAGACCTCAGCCTCGAGATCCACCTGCCGAAGAGCCAGGTGCGAATGGAAGCCCTGTTGCGGTCGAGGAAGGCACCGTATCTCTGTAAGGTGAAACGGGAAGACGAGGACACCATGGAGTGCGAGGTGATTTCCGCCTGTGGCTACCTGGAGGACGGCACACTCAACTGCGTGCTGCACGGGCGTGTTCGCCCGAATGGCAAGGCCGCCAAGCCGTCTATCTGTAGCGAATGGCCCGACCTCGAGGAAGATGAGGGCGGACACCCAGGCTGCGTGTTGGTAGAAGAGGACGAGTAGCACCACCACCAAAGCCCACGCCAATGGAGACTGTCACCACAGCTGCACTCGAAGCTGCCACCGACGGTCGATACGAGATCGGATCGCTCATCGGGCGTGGGGGTATGGGCATGGTCTTTCTGGCACGGCACCGCGAACTCGGCTCGCGGGTCGCCATCAAAGTGCTGACGCCAGAAATCGCCCAGAACCCAGATCTGCTGGCCCGTTTCAAGCGTGAAGCCGCCCTGGCCGCGCGCCTCTCACATCCCAACATCGTCCCCGTTTTCGAGTTCGACGTTCGTGACGGCCTTGCGTATCTGGTCATGCCTTACGTCGACGGGGTGACGCTCGAGGCCCTCCTTCGCGAGCGGGGGAAGCTCGAGCAAGAAGAGGTGCTGAAGCTCATTCGAGAGGTTGGCAGCGCCGTCGGCTTCGCTCACGCCCGGGGAATCGTCCACCGCGACATCAAGCCAGCCAATCTCCTGCTCGAGTCAGAGACGGGTCGCTGGCTGGTGGCCGATTTCGGCATCGCCCACGTGGCATCGGCCGAGGAAACCGGCCTGACCCAGTCAGGCGCTGCCATCGGAACCCCAGCCTACATGGCACCAGAACAGCTCGGTTCCGCGGCAGAGGTGGACGGCCGTGCGGACCTGTACGCTCTGGCCGCCGTCGCGTTTGAGGCCCTGGGCGGCCAGCGGGCCACTCCCCAACAGGGCGCAGCACACCTAGCCAAGGAGCTCCACGCTCTCAGGAGTGACCTGACGACCACCATGACCAGGGTCCTGACCGCCCCCTTGGCATTCGCACGCGACGATCGGCCGGCAACAGTGGAGAGCTGGCTCGACTTGCTGGGTCATGGAAGGCCCGGAATGGGCCGCGCGATCCTCGTGGGCATCGCAGCAGTGGCCGTTTTAGCCGTCGGTGGCTGGTTGGCGGTGCGCTCGACGCCCGGAGCCTCCACGACACAGCGGGCTGTTGCTGTCTTTCCGTTTCTCGTCTCAGGAGAAGCAGGAGGCATTAACCTCGATTCGATATTACCTGAGGCCTTCGTTTGGCAGCTCCAGACTCTGCCTGGCCAGCAGGTGTTCCCCGCTCCGAGCGTTCGCACGGCCGTCGTGAGCCGCTACGGTGACCGGCAGCTCCCCCGCGACACGCTTCTCGGCCTTGCAGCGGATCTTCGCGCAACCCACGCTCTCATGGGCCAGGCTACGGTCACGCCGAGCGCGCTTTCGATTCGCGCGGAAGTCTACGACGTCCGTAATCAACGCCTCGTCTCCGGAGCGGAGACGTCCGGCCCACCGGACAGCCTGCACGCTTTGGTGAGCAGCCTGGTGGTCGAAACGTTCGCGGTGAGCGTCGCAAGAGAACGATCGGGAGCCCCGGCGCCGTCTTTGCCGGGCGGGCTGCCGGCCATCAGCGCCTATTTCCAGGGCGACCGAGCTTTCCGGCGGGGAGCGTACCCCCAGGCGATCGAGTTCTTCGACCGCGTGATTGAACTCGACTCGACCTATGCGCCAGCCCACTTCAAACGCATGCTGGCGACCATTCTCTGGGTGCGCCCTACCAGAACGGCTGGCCAGATCCGTGCGGCCCTCGACGCCAGCCAGCGGTACCGAGCCCGGCTCGACCCGGTGTCCCGCCGCATGTTGGAGGGGTATGAGATTCTTCTTCAGGAAGGCGACATCCATGCGGCTCAGGAGGCGTATCGTCGCATCGTGGACGAACACGCTGATGCCGTGGACGCATGGTTTCTCCTAGGACTCCTTCAGTTTCGCTTCGCGTCGCCGCTTGGCGCTTCGATCTCCGTGGCCAAGCTCTCATTTCGTCAGGCTGTGAACCGGGACCCCACGTTTGCGGCGGCCATCGGCCAGCTGGCGCAAATCGCCATACTCGAGGATGATCAGACCGCCGCGCAGCGGTACATGGCGCAATACCTCAACTTGGACAGCACGTCGACATGGGCAGATCTGGTACGCGTGGCTGACACGCTGCTGTACCGACCCCTGCAAGCTCCAGGCGTGCTCGCCACTTTCCCATCGCGGCCCACCCCCGTCCTCGAGAACCTCGCGTTGCTTGCGGGCGAGCTTCGGTCCCCTCCCGGTGGCCGGCCTACAGGCCTATCGGCCTTGGATGCGCTATTCAACAGAGCTGCTCCAGGGGACGAACGCGCCATGGCTTTCCGGATGCGGCTCGCCGCCTACCTCGGCACTGGGCAACTGGAGCAAGCTCGCCAGTTTCTGAGCGACGGGGGCCGCCTCGGAGTCCCCGAGCACGAGCTGGATCGCTGGACGCTGCTGAGCGCGATCACCTCCATCGGGTCACTTGGCAGTGCCCAATCGGAGCGTGCCGCGGCGAGCAGGCTGTTGCGCGACACGACCAGTCGCTCGACGGTGTCGCGATGGCTCGCGACGCGCTGGTACCGGCAGAATTCCCCGAACGAGGCGGGGACGGCGGAGGAAGGGTTCCGGGAGGCGCTCAATGAAACCCCGTCGTCTCCCCTGGCGCTCAGCCTGGCGGACGACCTCGAGGCCGCAGATCTGCTAGCGGCAGGCGACACATCGGGAGCCCTGGCGAGGTGGAAAAGTGCGACGGACCGGTACAGCATCGAGGACGTCCTGTTCGGATTCGTCTCGTCACTTTGGCCGCTCAGGCTCATGAGGGCCCGAGTCGCACTGGCGGCCGGGAGCTACGAGGAATCGCTCACCGCCACGGGCACGTTTGGCCGGATGGCCGGTTTCACCGATCAGGTCGGGTGGGGGGACGCCCTGCTGCACCAGGCCACGGCGGCACTGGCTACGGCGGACACAGCCCTCGCCCTTAACAGCTACGGAGATCTGCTGCGCATCCTATCGGACGCGGAGGGCACCGCCGCCGCCCTGCGCGATAGCATAGCCGGCGTCGCGGAGGCGCTCGGGCGGTAGCCCGCCCCCGCCCCCGCCCAGCCCCGGCTGCCAGCGACCAGCTGCCAGCTGCCGGCTGTGAAATGCCAAGGGGCGAGCATGGCGGGCGAGGTGGCCCGCTCCCCGCTCTATCTCCTTCTCCCTAAGCCCCAAGCCCCAAGCCCGAACCGCTACACCCTACACCCTTCTCATTTCTCCTGTGCAAATCCCCAACGCTCAAACGTCATCAGGGATAGCACACACCTGAGAGGACTCATGAAAGCGTTGTCGACCCTTCTAGCGCTCACGATGCTTGCAGTACCCGCCCCGGCGGCAGCCCAGGGCTGGATCGACCCCGTACGCGGCCATCCAGGCCAGTTCGGCGTCGCAAAAGTTCGCACCGAAGTGACCGTCCGCGTCACCGGTCGGATCGCCCAGGTGGAAGTGGAAGAGTGGTTCCAAAACCGCGGTCCGGCTCTAGGGGAGGGGGACTACCTCTATCCCCTGCCCGGAGAGGCCGTCTTCAGCAATTTCTCGCTGTTCCAGGGCGATGAGGAACTCCGCGGCGAAATGATGGACGCCACACAGGCACGTTCGATTTACGAAGAAATCGTGCGGCGCAAGCGAGATCCTGCGCTGGTTGAGTTGGTGGGACACGGACTCATCAGGGCGCGGGTGTTTCCGATCAATCAGGGTGAGACACGCAAAATCACCCTTCGCTATACTCAGATCATGGAGCGGGCCGGCGATGCCCTGCAATTTCGCTATGCAGCCGGGGGTCGTCGCGCACCGACCGTTAATCCACGGGCCGGCGCCGATCCATCCCCGCCTTACGCGCAGGAAACCGTTCCCCTGTCCTTTACCTTGATCGCCGACGACGGGGCCATGTTCAGAGACCCCTTCTCACCAACGCACCGCGTGCGTGTCGAGCGACGAGACGGTCAGCTTCGGGTTCGTCCCGAGGGAAGCCTGCAGGGAAGCTTCACGGTATTCCTGCCGCTGGCCGAGCGCGCAGTGGGCATAACCGTCGCCACCCATCGCCCGTCGTCAGCAGAGCAAGGCTACTTCATGCTGACGCTATCGCCCGGCGAGGCCGCGGGGTCGGCTCAAGTTCGGGACCTGACGGTCGTGATGGACATTTCCGGATCGATGTCAGGAGTGAAGCTGGAGCAGGCTAAGGCCGCCCTCAGGCAGCTACTGGACACACTCGACCCGGCAGATCGCTTCAGGTTGATCTCGTTCAACAACGGTATCACAACCTACCGGGCAGAATGGACACAGGCCTCTCGGCGCCACCTCGCGGAAGCACGGGAGTGGATAAACGCTCTTGCGGCGGGCGGCGGGACCAACATCGCGGGGGCCCTGGACGAAGCGTTTCGACTTTCGAGTCCGTCGGAGCGACTACCCATCGTGCTCTTCTTGACGGATGGTCTCCCCTCCGTTGGCGAAAAGGATCCCGAGCGGATCGCAACGCGAGCCGAATCGCTTCGTCGTGAGGCCCGCGTGTTCGCCTTCGGCGTGGGATACGACGTCAACACTTTTCTGCTCGACCGGCTGACCGAGGCCGGGCGCGGCACGACGCAGTACGTGGCGCCAGGCGAGGACGTAGAGGGCGCTCTGAGCACACTTGCGGCGAAGATTCGCCATCCCGTGATGACGGACCTCGAGCTCGCAGAGTCTCCCGTCCGTTTCAGCGAGGTCTATCCCGTCGAGCTTCCGGATCTCTTCGCCGGTGAGGAACTGGTTTTGTTCGGACGCTACGAGGTCGGTCGCCGAGACCGTTCCGGCCCCATCGCTGTTCGTGGTCAGAGAAATGGTCAAGAGGAGCGTTTCGCCACGGGCGCGCGGTTCGCTGCACACGAGCTTGGGAACGACTTCATCCCGCGTCTGTGGGCTTCCCGTAAGCTGGGATACCTGACCCGGACCCTGAGGCTCGAGGGTCACAACCCCGAGGTCGTGGAGGACATCCGAGCTACTGCACTCCGCTACGGGTTGTTGAGTGAGTATTCATCTTATCTCGTGCAGGAGCCGCAGCAGGTGGCGCAGGACCCAACTAGGCTGGTTCCGATGGACCGCAGCGCAGTCGCACCAGGCCGCGGGACCCGTGGGGCCGGTAGTCCATCTGCTCCTGCCGCCTCGGCGGTTGGCAAAACCGCTGTGGAGGAAGCCGAGAGGTCTCGGCGTCAACGTGAAGCCCGCTTTACCGCGGACCTCGACGAGGTCGACGACTTCGTGGCCTCGAGGTCGGATGGGGCCGCTACACAGCACGTGGCTGGTAGAATGTTCACCCTGGTGGACGAGGTGTGGACTGATATGCAGCACGCCGACTCCATGCCAGTTACGACCATCGAGCCCTATAGCGATGCGTACTTCGACCTACTCCGGTTGGCCCCGGAGTTGGAACAGTGGTTTGTTTCTTTCGAGCACGTGCTGGTGGCAGGAGTGAGAGGGAGCATCCAGATCGCGGCGGGCGGCAGTGCCCGGCTCGATTCAAATGCGCTCTCGGAGCTAGTGCGGGAGTACCGTGGCAACTAGACTACCCGCGTGGCCGTCGATTGGGCAGCGGTGTACCGCAAGACGTACCCGGATCTGGTCCGCTTCCTTCACCGCTTGGTGTGGGATGCGGACCGGGCCGAGGATCTGGCACAAGAAGCCTTTGCGAGATCCCTCGATCAGACACCCGACAACCCCCATGCATGGGTTTTCCGGGTGGCCGCCAACTTGGCTCGCGACGAAGCGCGCTCGGCGGTGCGCCGCAAGAAACATCTGACGCTCATCAAGGGGGAAGCGCAGGCGCAGCAGGAATCCGAGCCGGATCCGGCGGAGGTGATGGAGCGCGCTGACCGTCTCGAAGCAGTACGAAGGGCGTTGGCCCGCCTGAGCGAGCGAGATCGCAAAGCACTGCTGCTCTGGGATGCGGGCTTGGATTACCAAGAGATTGCGGCCGAGACAGGGCTTTCGCCCGGTGCAGTGGGAACCACGCTTTCTCGTGCGCGTCGCAAACTGGTGGAAGCATACGACGCCTTGGAGCAAAGTCATGCCGCACGTTGATGAGGGACAGGTTCACGCGTACCTCGACCAACAGCTCGAGTACGCGGATCCAACAAAGAGACAGGAGCTGGAGGAGCACATCGCCACGTGCCCTTCGTGTGCATCCCTTCTCGAGGAAGCAAGGGCCCTGAGAGATCGTGCGAACGCGTTGTTGCGTGACACGGGGCCGGCGCAGCCGGCAGTGCCGCCCTTTGAGGCGATTGTGGAACGGGCAGCTGGCATGCGCGCGCAGAAGCCAGTTGCCAAACGCCTGGCGCAGACAAGGAGCCTGGCATGGGCGGCTTCGGTGTTGCTGGCCCTCGCGCTCGGCTTGTATGCGCGGCCGTACATCTTCGGACCGGAGGTAGCATTAGCTCCCGCAGCAAGGCGGGCGCCGTCTGACGCCGAACTCGATGCCGTGAGACCTGCCTTGGCCGTCGAGTCCGCGGTGGGCACGGCAGGCGAGGTGGCCGCCCCCCAGCCGCGGTCGGCAACCGCCGTGTCGGAAGGACTCGCGACCCCGAGCGTGCCCGAAGCGCCGTCGCGGCAACCAACCGACGAAGCCGCCGAGCGCCGCGACCGAGTTCGCGAGGAGGTTGCAGCCGAAGTACAAGCGGCACCGGCTCCGGACCGAGCGCAGGAATTAACGGAAGAAGCACGGGACGCGCGGGCGCAGTTCGCGGCGGTCCCCGTAGCGCAAGAGCGCGAGGCCGCCGACACGCTCGCTCGAAAGGTGTCGCCGCAAGAGCTGGCCGACCGGCCGGCGCGCGCCCAACAAGCACCTGCCGACCGCCGTGCGGTAGACCGCGACGCTGTACCTGCAGAGCCAGCGGCCGGAGGTCTTGCAGATTTTTCCGGCGCGGCCCGAGGCAGGACCGTGACGGTGGGGGCGTCAACAATCGAGGCCGCCGCAGAACACCTCGGAGGTCCCCTCTTGGTGGTTGCGGACCTCGAGGTAGTCGACGTTGCGATTGACAGTGTAGGCAGCCAGCCGGCAGCGAGAATTGTCCAACGACTCGAATCGAATGATGCGCTGGAGCTGTTGATGTGGCGTGGAGGCGCAACCGAAGAGTTTCGAGCCTTTGCGGAAGCGCCATCGACCGCAGACGTCTCCGTACTGACGATCGATGTCGCAGGCTACCGCGTCAGGGGACGCGCGCGGCTTCCCATAGATTCACTCCGTGCTTTGCTCCGCCGACTCCGGGAGGCGCCATCGCCGAATTAGCTCCGCCACGACAGAGACGGCGATCTCACCTGGAGTGTCGGCCCCTATGTCGAGGCCGATGGGCGTCCGCACCCGCTCCAGATGTTCGGATGGCACACCGGCCTCTCTAAGGGCCTTCCAGATGATTTCCTTCTTGCGGCGGCTCCCCAACATTCCCACGTAACGGGCCCGGGAGGCCGCGGTTCGCTCCACTATGCTCGCATCGTAGCTGTGTCCCCGCGTGGTCGCGAGGATGTAGTCGTCTTCGTCGATCGCCAATCGGTCGATGACGGCGTTGAAATCTCCGACGAGAATCTCGTGCGCATCCGGCACGTTATCCTCGTTGGCGAAGTCTTCGCGATCGTCGCTTACCACCACGTAGAATCCCGCGCTGGCAGCCACCTTTGCAATGGCCACACCAACATGTCCCGCCCCAAAGATGATCACTCGGGGTAGGCGCTGGAAGCGCTCAATGAACATGGCACGGGCCTCGTCAACCAACGTCGCCCCGCCCGTTCGTGGGTAGTCGGCGACTTCACCGCTCGACATCTCCACTCCTCGACCCACCGACACGATCTCGGCCCCGACCATCGCAGCCTTTGCTGGTCCATCCGACCAGTCGAGTTTGGTCAGCACTGTGACCGGTGTCCTGCTCTGAATGCCCGTGGAGACGGCGTGACACAGGTGAGCCATTTCCGAGGACGCCGTGACCGGCTCGAGAAACAACTCGACGGTACCTCCGCAAGACAGGCCAAGGTCACCGGCGAGGTCCGCGTTGAGGGTGTGATGGACGAATGTCGGTAGGCCCGTCTCGATCGTGGTCAACGCTTGCTCGATGATGTCCGCTTCGACGCAGCCACCCCCCACGGTGCCCCACCGATCACCATCCTTCGTGACGAGCATCTTGGCATCGCTCGCCATGGGAAGCGAACCACGCTGCCGGGCCACCGTGGCAAGCGCCGCGGGCGTACGGTTCTCCGCCAGCCGACCAGCGGCGGCCCAAAGGTGGACTCGTTCGCTCATTTGGGTTTGGGGCTTGGGGAGAAGGGAGAAGGAGATGGAGCGGGGAGCGGGGAGCAGGGAGCGGGCCACCCCACCCACCACATTCGCCCATTGGCATTTCACAGCCGGCCGCTGGCACCCGGCAGCCGGCCGCCCCACTAGTGCTGATGCGCCTCCACCACTCTCACCGCCAGTCTCGGGCTGATCATCGGCAAGGCGAGTGCGAAGGCGCCGTAGGCCAACATGAAGAGGCCGAGGA
>JBDHDY010000085.1:0-9964 GCA_039591275.1 Gemmatimonadota bacterium
CAGTCACCGCACCACGCGCACCCTCACTCAAATCTCCGTGGATCCGGAGCCGCAAAACAGCGTTTGCCGACGCAGCCGCAATCGCACTTCGTACCTTCGACTCCAAGGCCGCGCGACCTGCTATCTCAGCGCCGATATCCACGACGACCATCGGACGTGCAGGAAGGGTGCAAAACTCCCAATCATTCAGCACCCCGCCCGGAGTATCACCGCACTCGAACTCCAATACGAGATAACCTTTTGCTTCGTCTTTTTCAGCGAAGGATGTTCGCTCGATCGAACCCGGGTATAAAACCGGAGCAGGAAGTGATCGTCCACGCAGGTCGGTTGTGAGAACCTGATGGCGGTGGACGTGCCCTGTGAGAACAGCGGCCACGTCGGTGGGAATGTCTGAAGCCCTGACCACATCGCTCGCATAGCGAAACGTGTAGTTCCCAGGGCCTACGGTTGCGCCCTCGAAGCAGTGATGCACACAAAGCAGCGTGATGTCTGCATTGACACTGCGCCAACCGGTGGACTCGAGCAACTGCGGGAATTTCCTGCGAACGTCATGTCTGATGTAGGGAAATCCGGCCAATGCAACTGTGCGTCCGCGGACCTCGACGGTGAACACCCTCTCGCGGTCGAAGATGTGGATCCGCGGATGAACCGCCAGCAATGGGTAGGGGATCTGCGAGCGCTCGTGATTGCCGGGCACCAGGTATATTGCCGGGCACCAGGTATACGGGGATGCCCGCGTCCGCAACGCGTTTGAGTGGCTCGAAGACTCTGTGAACGAGGCTTGCCGGCACGCGACTCCTGTAGAAGAGGTCGCCACCGTGCACGATGAAGTCGACTTGCTTGTCGAGGGCCGCGTCGAGGACGCGTTCGAAGTTCGCAAAGAAGTCGTGACCTCGGCGGCGGCGCTCAACGCGCGGCCGCTGGGGCAGATCGAAACCGAGATGCGTGTCGGCTAGGAAGAGAACCCGGACTGTGCTCATCCCTCAGGCGGTCGCACCGGCGGAAGAACCTTGACGCCTCTAACCGTCACGCCCCCTGCCGACGCAGCGTGATCGCCACCAGGATACCCACGATCGCCAAGATCGTCACCAACGCCAGCGCCTGGGCGGCGGGATCCGGGAGATCGAGCGGAAATCCCTCGATCCTCCGGCCGCCGCGGAGCCCAACCCAAAGCGCAAGCACCACACCGGTAAGGCCTCCTCCACCAACCAACCCCGATCCAAATAGCACACCTTGCTCGCGGCGCCGCTCGGCTTCCTCCGCGGGCTGGTTCCGCGTAAGCACGTGACGCGTTAGACCGCCGAGGAACACCGCAGCCATCGTGGAAAGCGGTAGATATACCCCGACGGCAAACGCCAGCACCGGGATTTTGAACATCGAGGCTACGAGGCCGATTCCGACGCCGATGAAGATGAACACCCACGGGAGGTTCTGATCCAGCACCCCATCGATCACGAGCTTCATCAGCACCGCCTGGGGTGCGGGAAGTTCCGCGCCACCCAGTCCACCCTCCACACTCTGATGCAACAGCATCACCACCAGGCAAACGACGCCCGCTGACGTGATGACGCCCACTAGCTCACCGATCTGCTGGAAGCGCGGTGTTGCTCCGAGCACGTAGCCGGTCTTGAGATCTTGCGACGTGTCGCCAGCGATCGATGCAGCGATGCACACCACCGTCCCCACCATCAGTGCCGTTGCCTTGCCCGCGAGGTCCGTCCACCCCATCAAGTAGAAAATCAGGCTCGTTCCCAACAGTGTGGCTATAGTCATGCCCGATGTCGGATTGGAGGTAACACCCACGAGCCCCACGATGCGTGAACTGACCGTGACAAAGAAGAAGGCAAAAACCGCGATGAGGAGCGATGCCAACGCTCTGACTGGTATCGAGTCGAGATACCCAAGAATGCCGGGGACGAGCGTGAGCAGTACGAGGACCGACCCCACGAATAACAACACCGTCTTGATCGAGAGATCCTGCTCGGTTCGCCCCTCGCTAGGCGCTTCAGCGCCTCCCGTGAGGTGCGCCATGCCGAGTTTGAACGATTCGATCATGGTGGGAATCGATCTGATGAGCGTGATGATGCCGCCGGTCGCCACCGCGCCCGCACCGATGTAGCGGACGTAGCGGTGCCAGATCTCTCCCGCCGACATGTCACGGATGAGCTTCTCGGTCTCAGGATAAAGCGGCTCGGTCAGGCCCGCCCCCCACCAATTGATCAGCGGAATGATGATGAGTGCCGAGAGCGCCCCACCGGCCACCATGACCGTTGCGATGCGCATGCCCAGGATGTAACCCACGCCGATGAGCGGCGGTGAGACGCTCGCAGCCACACTGGCCTTGAAGCCGAGCGCGACTTGAAACGTCCCCTGCACGAACTTGAAGCCGTCAGTGATGAGCTTGAACAGCATCCCGATCCCAATGCCCCAAAACACACCCGATGCTTGTTTGCCGCCTCCCTCCGCAGCCACCAACACCTCGGCGCATGCCATCCCCTCGGGGTACGGCAGCTTGCCGTGCTCTCTCTTAATAAGGAAACGACGCAGGGGGATCATCGCGAGGACGCCGATCAAGCCACCGCACATGGCAAGCAGCGTGATCTGCCGCCAGGCCGGGCTCATACCCCAGATGAAGAGCGCGGGGATTGTGAAGAGCACACCGGAGGCCACCGACGAGCTGGCCGAGCCGATGGTCTGCGACATGTTGCTCTCTAAGATGCTGTGCCCCAGCCCAAGACCTGTGAACACACGAAAGGCCACAACGGTCAAGACGGCTACCGGAATCGACGTGCTGATGGTCAACCCCGCCTTCAAGCCTAGGTAGGTGTTCGCCGCGCCGAAGATGACTCCGAGAACGATACCTGCCACCACCGCCTTCAACGTGAATTCGGTCAGAGTCTGTCCGTATGTGAGCGGGACGAACTGCTCTCCCTCCTCAATCACATATGCGGTGCGGGGAAGTTTCCGTGCGTTCATGTACCGGGCTCCTTCGTTTCTTCACACGACGGGGTTGGCTCCAATGCTGCAAATGAGCTCGCGCGAATCTTCACCGCGGCCCCGACATTCGCAAGCGCGGCAGCACATGTGCCCGGTTGGCACGGACGACGCCGAGCGTCGCTGTTAGCTGCTCGACCCAAAACCAGGGTCATTTGGTAGGATTATAACTGCGGCTGAAAACGTGGAGTCGTGAGGGCAATCACCTGAGCCTGAACGTTTCACGAATGCCGTTCTCGTAAGTCACTGCGTCGAGGTTGAACCGAAGGCGCAACTCGCTTGGACGCACGTTCCGCAGGCGGACGTGTCCGCCTCTCCCTGAATCGTATCCGATTCCACCCACCCAGCTCACGGTTTCACCGGCACCGAGTCGCTCGTCAGATGTGATGTTGAGGCGAAGAATCTCTTGATCGAAAAGATCCGTGAATATGACGACGCCGGTGAACGCAATAACCGGCTGATGGAGGGCGCTGCTGAACCCCAACTCGAACATGAGGTAGTCCTGGATCCTCCCCTCATTGAAATGCTTGTCGAGCAGTCGTGCAGTGATCGGAGACTCGCCAGTAACGACCGTCTCCCCGATCGTCACACCTCCGCTTCCACCTTCGAAGTCCCGCAAACGGGCTTCCAGCTCCGCCACTCTGGCCTCCAAAGCCGCGAGTCGCTCCTCAGTTGTCTGAGCGACACTCTCGTCCGGGGTGCTGCAAACGGAGGCAGCAGCCAAGCCCAGAATCGGAGCTGCTCGCATCAGGGCGGTGACGCAGAATCGCAGGGACGTCATCGGAAGTACCTCCCCAGAACGCGACTGCAGACCCAGACTTGTCCTACGTCGCACCTGGTGTTATCAAGATATCAACAACTTAACGATATCGGAGGTACGGTGGGAAAAGGACACGAGTATCTGCAGAGGCTTCATAAGGTCTTGAACGATTTCGAGCAAGCAATCGTTGAGCGCGAGGGTAAGGGCCTGCTGGACAGCAAGATGCCGCTCCGGCAAGAGGTAGACCGGGCACGCAAGCGCGTCGTGGACGAAATCGTGAAGATGGTGACGGAGGCACGCACGGAGGAGGCAGAGAAGAGCGCCGCGGAGTAGGCGGCGCCCCCGCCCCGCATCACCGCAGCCGTCGACTGTTCGGCGGCTTCACATCCACAGCCTCCGCCGTCCATCCAGCGCACGACCGACCACGTCGACCCCTGGCCGGCCGAACGCGCGGTCGTACTCGCAAATGCCTACAGTGATTGGAGTTACGTTACCAGGGCCCCCTTTGAGCGACCCCGGAGGCGTGCGCCATCAGCTGGGAGTCACCGCGCAGAGTCAGTCGCCTGAGCCAACGAACGAGCTTCGCTGCCTCAAGGACCGGTCGAGTTGCTCCCGACCGTCTGCATCCGCCATGAAGACCAATGTCATCTGAGCTTCCACGGTGGTGTCGAGGGGCGGCCGGAATTCGTAATCTCCGGTTCCGGAGCGGCGTACTGCTAGGAGCACTGCGCCGCCAACGTCAGCCACTCTTAGGGCCTCGAGCGTTTTACCGACGGCACTGGCATCCGAGGGCACGGTCACTTCCTCCACCCGAAGGCTACGGGCGTCGTCCCGCACCATCCGATCTAAGAACGTCACTACATTGGGACGCACGAGTTCCGACGCCATGCGTAGGCCGCCGATGCGACTGGGGCTGACCACGGCGTCCGCACCCGCGGCTCTGAGCTTGGCCTCCGCGGCAACCCGCTCGGTAGCGGCTACGATCCTAGCGTGCGTCGCAAGCCGCCGGGCCGTCAGCACGACGAGGATATTGTCGTTGTCGCTGTCCATGCTCGTCACAAGCCCGGAAGCTCTTTCGACACCCGCCTCGCGGAGCGTCTCATCGTCCGTCGGGTCGCCAACGACGTACGGCACTGTGCCGAGCCGATCTGATAGTTCAGAAGCGGCAGCCGGGAGGACGCAAACGACCTGTCGTCGCGTCTTGGTGAGCTCATCAATCACGTAACCGGCCGCCGCCGTATCACCACATACGATGTAATGACCGGACATCCGCTCGATTGACTTTTCCATTCTCGCCCTCGCAAACGCATGGAACAGCTCCCCCTCGACCACAAACGCCCCGAGGAGCGGTATCGAGTACAATACCACTCCTAAACCGCCCAGTAAGAGAAAAATGGTGAATGCTCGACCGGCAGGATTGTTAGACAGGTCGATCACTTCTCCAAAGCCGACCGTGGTGAGCGTGATCAACGTCATGTACAACGCATCGATCAGGCCGTACTCGTCGCCACCGATGATCGAGTAGCCGATAACCCCAACGCCCGTCACGATTGCTAGGGCGGCTACGGCGATGAGCAGACGACGACGCAGCCGGTTCAGATCGGCCGGATCACCCATCACCCTCGGCAGCACAATAGCCTCCCCGTACGTGGGTGCAGATTAAGCAGGTCGGTTGGACTGTATCAACTTCTTGCGCCGTGCATGATCGCGCAAGCCACGGACGAGTCGTCCGGACGCAGCATGTCAGCGAAGGTCTCAATGCGGTACTCCTGTCCCTGCGGCGTGAAGAGTACGAGGCGGGTGTCGGCGCCGGGGATGCGAAGTTCGATCCACCGCTGGTGGTCGTCGAACGGGTGATCTGTCGCCACCTTGAAGCCAAGTTTCTCGGTGAAGAATTCGAGCGCCTGATCCTGATCGCTAACTGGAATGCTGGCAAACTTTATGGACTTGATCATGCTGCCTCCTCTCAAAAGAACTTCCCGTCAACTCACGTACAATTATTCGACCCACCCTGGACGACAAGGCGCGCATCAGCTACTATGGCAACGCTTGCCATAGTCGTGAGGAGGTGTTTGTGTGAAGACCCTCGAGCTGGACCTATACGTCTTGGACACGCTGATGCCGGATCTAGTCGGCCACGATAGACAGCCGGCAGCATTCCTCGTCTATCTCTATCTATGGAAGCAGACCAGAGCGGGCGACGCCCAGCAGACAATGGCGAGTCTCCGGGAGATTGGAGAAGGCACAGGTCTCTCCAAGCGATCCGTCCAGTCCGCCCTTAGTACACTCGTCAAGAGACGGCTCATCAGCGTATCTCGTCCGAGCATCACGGCAGTACCCACCTACGAGGTACTTAGCCCGTGGCACCGCCGCCACAAACCGTGAACCGCTGAATCGCATGGCAGACAATGTTCTCCAGGTTCGAGATCTGTCGAAGGTTTACAGTGCGCGTCGCAAACGCGTCATTGCAGTCGACCGTGTGAGTTTTGGCGTAGCCCGTGGCGAAGTCGTCGGATTGCTCGGACCCAACGGCGCGGGGAAGACCACTACCATCAAGTGTCTGTGCACCCTCATACATCCGTCGGCGGGTCACATGGAGATCGCAGGAGTGAACGTCCGCAGTCACCCACGGCGGGCTCTCGAGAAGATTGCTGCGGTCCTGGAGGGTAATCGGAACATCTACTGGCGGCTGAGCCCTCGGGAGAACCTCGAGTTTTTCTCCGGGCTACAGGGAATACCGACGAGGCGGGTCAGACCATACATCGACGAGTTGATCGGGCGATTTCGCCTACAAGATAAAGCGGACGTTTCCGCCCGCATGCTCTCCCGCGGCATGCAACAGAAACTTGCGGTTGCCTGTGCATTAGTGAAGCACACGGACATTCTACTACTCGACGAACCGACACTTGGTCTCGACGTCGAGACATCGCACGAACTGCGTGACGCTCTCAAGAACATGGCGCAAAAGGAGAACCGTACAATTCTGTTATCCACCCATGACATGAATGTTGTGCAAGACGTATGCGATCGCGTAGTCATCATTCACGAAGGGCGCGTCGTGACTGACGATCGTGTGACCAATCTACTGGACCTCTTCCGAGCCAGAGCCTATCGGTTCCGCTTGGAAGGGCGACTCAGTGATGCACAGTGCCGTAAGCTGCAAGAGGAGTTTGCGCTCATTCACCTGCACCACAGCGACCACGCCTCGGAAATCGAGGTCGAACTCCTGCGAAACGACAAACTCTACCAGCTCATGGACATCCTACGAGAGGGAGGGAGCGTCATCGAGAGCATCGACCGCCAGGATCCCAACTTCGAAGAGATCTTTCTCTCCATCGTCCGGGGAGGTAGTTGATGGCGACGCTCATCATGATCAAGGCTATGTTCAAGCGCTACGCCATCGAGTTACGGCGCTACTACTTCAACACCCTCTCCATGCTGGTCTCCTTCTATTTCGTGTTCCTGCTGATCTTTCTGGGCATCCGGACGTTCGTAGGCGAAAGCCAGCAGTTTGGCAACGCGCTGGGAGGGATGGTCGTCGGGTTTACCGTTTTCTATCTCACGATCTACGCTTACGCCGAGCTTTCTTGGGTGCTCGTGCAGGAGGCGCAGCAGGGAACGCTCGAGCAACTCTCCATGTCACCGCTTGGATTAGGTCGCGTGCTGATCGCTCGGATATTCGCCGCACTCACCTTCAGGGTCATCATCATGTTTGCGCTCCTCGTCCTCATGATGGCGACCACCGGCCGGTGGCTTTCCGTCGACGTGGCCACAATCATACCGCTCCTGATTCTGACTGTTGCTAGCGCGCAGGGAGTCGGCTTCGTCATGGGCGGCCTCGCTCTGGTCTTCAAGCAAATTCAGGCGGCGCTCGGCATTTTACAGTTTGTGTTCGTGGCGCTGATAGCCGCACCACTCGACCGCTTTCCCAGCGCCAAGTTTCTCCCGCTCTCGTGGGGAACGCACCTGATCGGAGAGGCCATGATCGATGGAACGAGGATCTGGCAAATGAGCGTCGCCGACCTGACCCTCCTGGCTGGGAACGGCGCGCTCTACTTCGGATTAGGCTTCCTAGCCTTCAAGCTCTTCGAACGTGCAGCTCGGGGCCGGGGACTTCTGGGTCATTACTGACACTCCAGCGGTTCCTCGTCAAAGCGAGCGACGCAGCAAGCCACATGTGGGAGTGACAGAAATAGCAGGGGGTCTGCCACAGAGGGTCACAGAGGACACAGAGTGCTCCAATACACAGTTTTGCGCGCTGCGGCCAGCAGCGACTAGCGTTCTCTGTGATCTCGGTGTTCTCTGTGGCTGTCCAACCTGGGGCCGGGTGAGTGGGGGTCTTGCGTCGGGAAGAAGATGTGGGGCTCCATCCCGCTATGTAGAGCTTGGGGACCCTGCCTGGCCTCCGAATCGCCACCACAGCCACCGCGAAGCGGGCGCAAGCAAGAAACCGAGGGCAACCAGCAGCAAGCCGGCCGTCACCGGCCGAGAAATGACAGCCCAAAAGTCGAACCCTGTCATGAGCAGGGCTCTGCGCAATGATGTCTCGACGATCGGTCCGAGCACCAGCCCCAGCACGATCCCAGCCAGGGGATAGTGATTTGCCTCGAGCGTAAACCCCAACGCGGCAAAGAACAGCATAACGACTACGACCTCGACTCCGCCGAAGGCAAGTGTGCCGACCACGCTCAAGGTGAGAATCGACGTGGCCAATAGCGGATAGGGGATATCCGCCAGCCGGGCAAAGAGGCGGATGAAGAGAAGGCCAAACAACAGCATCACCACATTTGTCAGAGCAATCCCGCCGAAGAGAGCATATGCGATTTGTCCATGATCGGTGAAGAAAAAAGGGCCCGGCTGTAGGTTGTGGATGAGGAACGCGCCGATTAAAACTGCAGTTGTAGCACTGCCCGGGATACCGAGCGCCAAGAGCGGAATCATCGCGCCAACAGCGGCAGCATTGTTCGCAGCCTCGGGCGCCGCAATGCCCTCTAGCTTCCCCGCCCCGAACTCCTCAGGTCTCGCCGACAGTCTGACTTCGGTGCCATAGCCGACGATGGCGGCCGTCGTCGCTCCCGCTCCAGGCAGAACGCCTATAAACAATCCGAGCAACGCTGAGCGCAGGATGGTCCACCGCAACTTGATGAGGTCACGAACGCGGACGAGGTGAATCCGCACCGACGCTCGGCGGTCCACCGCTCGAACCAATGCGTGATCTCTCCGTGCGATACGCCTGTAGACCTCGGAAGCTGCGAAAAGGCCGATCATCGCCGGAACGAAGGGAATGCCTCCCAGCAGGGCTCGCACGCCAAAATCGAATCTTGGCACGCCCGTGATTTGATCCATCCCCACGGTGGCCAACAGAAGTCCGATCAGCACCGCTGCCATCCCCTTCAGCTGATTTCGGCTGGCGACGGCCGACATGCAGCTCAATCCCAACACTCCCACCGCAAAGTACTCGGCGGGCCCAAACCCAAGGGCGATTGCTGCCAGAAACGGGGTGACGCTAAACAGAGCTACCGATGCGATGAGCCCGCCGATGGCTGACGCATAGACCGATACTCCAAGAGCAATTCCCGCTTCGCCTCGTGCGGTGAAGTGATGTCCCTCCATCGCTGTCATCACCGCCTCGGACGAGCCCGGGATCCTGAAAAGGATGCCCGTGATGGAGCCGGCAAAGACGCCACCAGCGTACATCGATGCGAAGAATATCAGTGCTTGCGCGGGTGAGAGCGCGTAAGTGACGGGCAGCAGGAGAGCGACTCCCGTCGTGATATCGAGCCCAGGAAGAGCACCCAGGAATAGCCCCGCCGCCGTACCGAGAAAGACGAAGACAAGGACGCTGGGAGTGAGCAGGAGGTCGAGACCCTGGGCGAACTCCATCCTCTTGCACTCGCTTTAAAAAAGAAATCGACTCAGGTCCAAGAAAACCCCTCTCCCGCGGGGAAGTGCGATGTCCATCCCGATTCCAAAGATGAGCAAGAACAGCAACGTGAGAGCGATGGGGCCGCCCAACATGACTGACGCCCGCCGCTCACGGAACACCCCGAACAACAGCGCAAACTGGAAGAGCAGAGTTCCCACCGCGAAACCGATGTGCGGCAGGAGCAAGACATAGCCAATCGTCATTCCTGCCGCCAAGAGGAGATCCACCCAATACAACGATGCCCTCTCTCGCGATCCGTCATCTTTCGCTAGCTCGTCCGGCGA
>JBDHDY010000086.1:0-9911 GCA_039591275.1 Gemmatimonadota bacterium
TTGAAACCCGAGGGCTCTGAAGTTGAAGCTGGAGAACTTGACATCCTTTTTGCTCGACGTGCCGATAGCGAGCGTCGGGGTCGAGATCAGGCCAGCACCAGTGAGACAAGCGACGAGCGCCGCACGCAACAAGTTGTAGTGAAGGCGCAGGTTATCGCTCTGACCACAGCTGGTGTACTGGGTATTCAGAGGTAAAGCTGCCATTTGTCTATTTCCAGTTGAGGTGATGTGTGGGGGGCCTTACACCCCCCACACCACTTCAGCCTACTACGAGGCTTCGGTAATGCCGCTGACCACGCCAAGACCCAGACGCTGCACAGCAGTCAGCTGCGCACGGAAAATCTGATCCTTGTAGAAGCCAAGGCGGTTAGTGTACTGCTGGAATGATCCAGCCTTCTCGCCCGAATCCACTACATTCTTCGGAGTCGGGGAGCCCTCGTCAGGCGACAGCTTCCGCAACGCGCCGTTCGAGCCGATGAACATATATCCACCGGGCACATACGGACGCGCCTGCACCGAGACGCCCATCACGTTCAGGGACTTGAAGCCCATGCGCATGGTGTTGTCCTCGGAGCCGTAGCGCCGCTGATCGAGCTCGCTCGCGCCCATCTCAGCAATGGCACCCACCGTGGTGTATGCCCACTGAACCGGGTAGTTCGAGCGCATGTTGATGTCCTCGAAGAACTTGTAGAGGTTCCCGCCACGGACGGTGCCGTAGGAGGACTCGTCTACACCAGCTACCCAGTCAGGATAAGCGGAGGTGGCGAGCCCGTGCAGGGAAGCCGCACGAGTAATGTCGAGTAGGCCATGCATCCAGATGTCGTTATCTGTGTCTGCATCGCCAGTGATGACCTGATTGGCGAGCGTCAGCTTATCCGTAGCTGCCGCGCCGGACAGGTCAGTGCCGCTGGTTACTCCAACGGTGTCCGTGGCGTCATCAAGAGAGATGACCTTCGCACGCACCAGTTCCGCGTCGGAATTGGAGGTGTCCAGAATCGCTACGGTGTCCTTGTTGACCGTGAGATAGTCCCTCAGTCTCGAAGGAACGGCGAGGCCGCTCACACCATACAGATCCTGAACCACGAACGTGTCTGCTCCGTCATTGACGGAGGTAAGGTTGAACAGTACGCCAGTGGACTGACCGTAGAACATCATCGCTACGGCTCGCCTGAAGCTACGGAGCTTGTCCATAGCCTGATAGCGTACCTGTTTCTCGATTTCCTGCTTGACGAACTTGGAGTCACCTTCGTCTACGAGCTCATCGTAGCCGATCTCGAACCTTCCGACGAAGTGTCTCCATGTGTCGGTTGCCTCGACAGGGGCGTTGCTCTCAGCCCGAGCGAGTGATCCACCATCGGTAGTAGCGGCGATACCGCCACCGAACTGAAGGTCAACCGGCCAGTTGATCGCACGAGGCGACAACTGACGGAAGTTCTTCAGCTTCTTCAGGTTTGCCCACTCAGGAGTGAGCAGACGGAGCCCCTGAATCAGCTCTCCGTACACAGGACGCCACACAGTGTTAATGATAGTGAGGTCCATGATGTACCTAGTGATTCAGTGTTTTAGTCGTGTCCCGAAATCCGCTGAACTGCCTCCTCGAAGGAGGCGGGCACGGGCGTTGTCTCCGGTGAAGCCGCTGCTCCCCCGCCTTCCGGCGTTGCGGGAGCCCGCTTCTTCTGCTCTGCCAGTTCGGCGTCCACAGACTCGTTGTGCTCTTCGACCTCCGTTCTCTTCGCAGCCTCAGACCGTTCTTTCCCGGCCTTGATCGCCTCGAAGCGGTCACGGGCCAACGTCAAGTCGAAGGCGTTCCCGTCGCGTGTCACGCACACGGTAGCCAGCTTTCGCATCCCAGAGAGCACTTCCTCTGGCCTCGACTGAGCGTTGAAACCACCGATAGTTCCGCTCAAGTAGCTCAAGACTGACTCAACATCAGCCTCATCGACTGCTCCGTCGAACTCCTCTTTCGCGAGGTTGGCGACGGCATTGTCGAGGTTGTACGCGAAGTTGGTCAGGTTTTCAGCCTCACGCTGAAGCTGGGCCGACTCGCGCTCTTCCGCTACCGTTGATGCGGCCTCGGGGTCGGTCGATGAATCTAGGTACGCCTTCGCGAGCTTCGGGTTTCCCGCCATCAACTTGTAGTCTTCGGCGAACGCATCCCACTCGCGACGGTTCCGCAGGAGACGCCGGGCATCATCTGGCTTATCCAGAAGGAACCCAGTGGCGTCGGGATACTGCGCAATGAACTCCCGCACCACGTCGATCTCCTGCATTTCATTGACCAGATCACGCTGGTCAGTGAGGGCTGCGGCTACCTCCTTCTCGTGCTCAGCGACTGCCTGAGTCTTCCGCGTGTAGTCCGCCTGACGCATGTAGCCCTTCCGAGCCTCCTCGGCTGGAACCTCATACTTCTGACCATCGACGATGATTTCCGCGAACAGCTGCCCGTCCTTCCAGAGGTAGCCCTCTGGGGCGGTAAGCTGTGGCTCTGGTTCATCTTCGACGACCGGCTCCGCTCCGGGCTCGGCTTCTATTCCCTCGGACTCCGCTTTGGGCTCGTCAGCGCCCTCCGCTTCAGGCTCCTCTAGGGTAGCCTCGGGCTCCTCGGTTTCCTCGGGCTCCTCTGGAGTTTCCTTACCAGTGGGCTCCGCCACCTGATCAGGCTCCTCGGGAGTTTCCGGGGTCTCTTCGGGCTCGAACTCCTCGGGTACATCGCCAGCGCCTATGCCGCCAGCGACATCAGCAAAATCTTGATCCGTGTAGATCCGTTCATCTGTCATCGTTCCTCCTTACGAACATTCCTCAATCGGGTTGATGTTCTCCACGAGTGCCCAATCGGACACCCCTACTGCTCCGGTGTCGGTAACTACCCGCGCTCTCATGCGCGTGCCGGCTGGGACATTATGGCACATCACAGCCAAGCATGTGTCTCAGGTGAAAACGTCGATTATCTCCAGTCCCTCGTAGTTCAGCACTCCCGTGGGACGGTGAGTCGTGGTGCCCACACAGTGCGCATCCCTGTGGAAGATATTCCACCCGAAGGTGGCCGCCAGTCCATTGTCTGTTTCGAGCGAGGCGTAATACTGATGCGCCCCAGCTACCGTGTCCCACCTCGCCGTGCCGACGTTAGCATGAGCCACCTGAATCTCGACGTTCACGCTGTCGGGCGGAAGTACCGGCACTCCCGGTATGACGAACGGCTCGCACGTTTCCACCGATTCCTTGAGGTCCGCGTCACGGATCGTCTTCACACAGAACTGAGCGTCCGTATCTGACATCGGCTGCGCCACACTCACGGAGTCGGAGAGGTTCGCGGTCTGTATGCCAGCGACCCCAACCTCTGGTATGCGCCACTCAAACGTCTCTGCGAACTTATTGGCGCTAGTCCATGTCGCGACGATGAGAACGGAGTCAGCCTGCTGTATAACGGAGGCCGCGACCACTAGGTCGTCGGGTATCCAACCCCTGCGCTCCTGCGCGAGCCCAAGCACTGGACTCAAAAGAAGTAGGAGCGTCGCAATTCCAATTACTCTTTTCATCCCCCTATTCTACCTTTTCTGTGGTTTCGTGCAACGTCTACTCAGCCCCTTCGGCCTTCTCTGCCTCTACGGGCTGACCTTCCTCTGGTGCCTCTTCACCCTGCGGCTCGCCTCCACCCGGAGGTCCAGCGGGCACGAGTGCAGACAAGTGCAGGGCAAAGTGGTTCTGGTCCCACCAGTCCACCCACCAAGTGGGTAGCCTGTCCACCTTCTCAGACGCACGCGCTCTGGCGTGCTCTTCGAGGTGAATCTGTGCGATGTTCGGTAGCTGTTCGGCCACGTTCGGCATCCCGAGGAAGTTCGACATCTGACCATCGAACTCCTCCTCGGCTTCCAAGGTCTGTCCCTGAATAGCCATCGAGATCGGCATGACCGTCTCCTGCGGGATGTTCATGGACTTCTCCATGAGCATCTTGGACTCGGAGTTGAGTCGTTCCATCTCGCCCGAGAACTGCTCATAGGCAGCGGTAATCTCCTGATTCGGGCCGGTGAGGAACTTCTCGTTCTCTCGCCGGGCCTTCATCACATGCGCGTCCTCTGAGAGCTTGATCCCAGCGACATCACCTAGGGGAGCTAGGCGGCGGAGCTCGTCTGGGAGGATGGCACCAACCTCAGCGAAGCTGAAGAGCATCTCCATCTTCTGCTGTTTCGTCAACATCAGTAGCGTTGACTTGTCGAGGCGCACGTCCTCCGTGTCCCTAAAGTCCGTCCTCTTGAAAGCCTTGTCTATGTACTGTCGGCCCTCGCCGAGGTATCTCACGCGGCGTTCAGTCGTCCACTCCTTTTTCGCAATGTTGAGCAGGATGACGCCAGCGTGCTCAAGGCCAGCCTGAAGCTGAACCCGTGTGAGCCCAAGCAGGGTAGCATCCCCCGCCTGTAGCGCCTCGGCATGTCTTCCACTCTGTACGCCGGGGACCTGTTTCCCCTGCGAGAGGTCGTGGATACCGAGCATATCGTTGAAATCCGTGTTCACGTCCTCACGGAACTTGAACAGGGACTGAGAAATCTCGGGCTGCGTCTCAGCTTCAGGTCGCTGTCCAGCCCGAGCGTTGTAGATGATGGTGGTCTTGTCCGGGTTCGCCAGATCACGCGGGTTGACGTTGGCCTGCTGGGGCAGGAACCAGCGTCGCCTCATCATCTGGAGATGCCGGAGAATCTGTGCGTTGACGAACGACAGGAGCTCCTGCGCATCCTTGAGAAGATCGACCATGCCGAGCCCCAGTGGGTCGGCTAGTTCGTCAAGGAGCTTGAAGTGAGCGAGGGGCATGACACCGTATCGGATGTTACCCTTGTAGGCGATGTGCCTCCCAACAAGGATAACGTGGAGGTCTTCTTTCTGGAGGTAGTAGTGCATCAGGAAGACGGGCAGATCCAGCGTCGTGTCGGTGTCCTCTAGCCCCGAGCCTGTGTCCTCAAGATTGAGGTCGGCGGGGATAGTCGTTCCCGAGCGGAACTCTTCCCCCCTGATGTCCTGTAGCCACTTCTCTCCCTCTGGAGGTTCGTGGCCGATGAGGTCGTTCAGGGGAAGGTCGCGGGTCTTCGGGAAGGCATCATATACGTCGCGGAGGCGGGGCATCTTGGCGACCATCAGTTCGGTGGCCTCGTGCGCGTAACGGCCCCCGTTCCACCTGACGTTCATCGGGGTCATCACCTCACACTTCGTGTTACCCTTGTCTATCTGGGCAGCGTCCTCGGAGTCCTCAACCTCGTTCCCTTCAGAGTCCACGTACCGTAGGTGGAAGTTCCCCTTGTCGTCCTCGAAGAACTTCTGGGCACCCGTCTTACCACCGTCCTTCGGAAGCCACTCGAAGAACCAGAAGCCCGAGCGGTACACAGCCGCGATCTGTGCGACCCGCTGGAACTCCCGGTTCAGCTTCATCCGCTCCCACTCACCCCGTAGCATATGGGTACCAGCCTCGGCAGCGTCGCGGTCCTCGTCCGCGTGAGTGGCGGGCAGGCATTCGATCACCGGCTCGTCGGCTGTCACCTGTGCAACATACCGATGTACTGCCCGGCGGATCTTGTTGAGCACTGGGGGAGTACGCTTACCGCTGGGAGCAGGAAGGATCACCCGGTTGGGGTCCCTCGGACTGATCTGCGCGTACTCGTTTCCAAGGTACCGAAGATGGTTGACCTTGAGCTCAACCTGCTTCTGTAACATCACCTTGTCCAAACGATCCCATCGCCTGCGTATCCGACGTGCCGCCTTCTCAGGCTTGGCGTCCCGTAGCGAAGACTTCCCCTTCTTCGCCTCTTTCAGCTGTTCGTCAGCTTCTTCGGTCTGCGCAACATCGTTCATGTCGCGAGGATCGTTCATCCCAGCCATTATTTCAGTTCCTTAACCAGTCCTTTGATGACAAGGCGGCGCTGCTCCCGGTTCATCCGAGCAAGCCGCTGCGCGAACAGGAAGGCTCCCTGCTCTCGCGCCTTATTGATCATTCTCGTCCGACCCCCCGGCGTCAGCGAGATCAGCCAAGCCCAAACCCCAGCCAGCCAAGCCTTTAAGCGGTCCATTCTTCCTCCAGCTTTTCGATGATCTGTTCGTCGTCGATTCCGTACTTCCGGTGCTCTTCGATGTACTCAATGGCGAGTTCACGGGCGTTCGCGCTCTCAAGACCGGCGAGCCAGTCTGCCAGTTCCATCGAGTACGGGATTGATGGCGATACATCCTCGATGTGCTCCTCATTCTCCGAGTACGCCTCGGGGTGCTTCAGCCGGATGCTCGCCAGCTGTTCTGTTAGGTTCGCATTCTGGCGGGCCGCCTCAATCCAGCGTGCGTTGGCAGCGGAGACCACCTCCTCGTACTTCATGGTGCCCGCGTGATACCGGGCCGCAGCCTTGAGAGCCCTCTCTTCATACGTCCGCTTCTCCTCCGACCACTTGCGGAACATCTCGGTGCCCGCATCAATCTCGTGCTCCAGTGCTGCCTTCGTGTGCCGAAGCGCAGTCTGTAACAGAGCAAGGTCCTTATCAGTCCTGTGCATCATCCACGCAGCCGCTACCAGCAGGCCGAGTATCGCGATGGCAAGGCTGATCGCAAGTTCCGTCATCGTTCCTCCTTACAAGTCATACGAGGGGAACCAGAAATCGTCATCATCTGATTCTACACCTTTTGCTGGGTCGAGCAACGTGCCCTTCACTCTGAGGCGATCTACCTCCTTGGGAACATGCCCCCTAGCGTCGTCCATCGGGCCGAATGACTGCGCCTGATCCGCGATATATCGGGCGCAGTCAAACAGGTCTAACTTCTGCACGGAGTCCTTGTCCGGGGTGTCGGGAGGCGCGTCCTCACGCTGACGGGCCGCGCTGATCTGGTCGGCCACCCTCGGGTTACGAACTATGATCCCGTTCTCGACTCGCTCCTGAACCAAGCCTTTCCTGTAGAAATAGATTCGCGGTGCGCACTGTGCGCCAGTAATCGGATGATAGTGGCTCGGGTCCTTCCACGCCAAGCCACGTAGCTGTTTGATGCTCCGACTGATAGACCCCTGCCCCTTCTTCACCGCAGCGAAGTCATGTCCGAGGTCGTTGAGGTCGATCATCGACTGGGCTCCCGCAGATCCGGGGTCAGCGTACTCCTCTACCGGACCAGTGGCCCACTTCTTACACATGGCCTTGAAGGCTGCCGAGTGAAGTCGGTTCGGCCAATCCTGCTCCAGATGTTCGGCGACTATGAAAACATTTCCGTCATCGTCGATGCAGGAGAGGAGAGCTCCGTATGACTTGTTCGGGTCAGCCATCAGGGTCCAGTTGTTGAGCTTCTCCGGTGGGGGAAGCTCGTCCACCACGTAGATTTCGTGTTCGGCGTTAGGTGACTCGACATCGAGGCCCGCGAGGTTCGGCACCAGAGCGCCAGCCACGAATCCATACTCCCCATACACACGGGCCATCTTCTCGGCCTCTGCGCGTGTGGGGTCTGCCATCACCTCCTTCGCATATACGCGAGCTCTCGGGTTGTCTGCCATGCCCATCTGAACAGCGATAATACCGCCCATCTCCTTATCAGCAGGCGCATCAATCCAGCAACGGTCGTGTATCTTCGTTGCCCGCCCCAACTTAATCAGAGGCTTCCACCAGAGCGCGTGGCTCCACGAGAGCCCCATGAGCGGGGTGAAGGCGAAGATGATTAGTCCGTTGGTCGTGGCAATCCTCATCATCGTTGATGTGACGATGGCCGGGTCCTTCGGCTCCTCGTCGAAGATCGCGATGTCTACCTCAGACGACTCGAACGTGAGCAAGTCCTGATCCTGACTCTTGCCCAAAATGCGGTCGCATCGCGACTCGTCAAGGTAGCGACCGCCTTTATCGTCCATATCATATGGGTCCACACCGGGTGGTCGCGCCAGAAAGACCTGATCCGGCGTCTTACGATGCTGGATGAATCGGTCGCCAATCCAATATCTGATTCCCATACCATCCGCTGGGTTAATCCAATCTTCACGGAGCTTCTCCGAAGTTGGGGGGACGATCCAGAAGCGAAGCGGGTCCCATTCTTCCTTCTTCCGAATCGCCCCAGTAACGGGGTCAGTTGTCAGTAGTTGATCGTTAAGGACAGACCGGCGGCGCAAAAGCTCGCTCATCAACCCCATAGCCAGCTTGGACTTACCGGATCTGTTCCCGCCCACGGCTAGGATCACGCGCACGGGATTCTCAAAAAGGTCCGGGGCCTCGAACACCCACTTCTGGATGCGGTGCCACGGAAAGAAGGAGGCGGGGCTTCGGTGGCGTCGGCGGTCTAGGTCCCGCCTGAACGCCCCCTTCAGCACCTCTACCTCATCTGGACTTAGATCGCTGAGATCGGGCTTTGGCATGGATTCTATTATGCTGTCTACGGGTGACGGAGACTAGGTGCTCCGGGTTCACGCACGCCTTCTTCTCGCATGTATGATGGATCTCTCGCTTCCCCTTGATCTTCCCGTTCCACGTCATATAGGACCAACGGTGCGCGAGGTAGACTTTCCGCTTCCCTCTGCGGTACGTGATGAACTTCCCGTACCCCTTCTTGAAGCGTGGACCTATCCAGATCCAACAGCCCGTCCTCTTGCACACTTTCCCCATGAAGCGTTCCTTGACGCACTGGGGACGACGGCCCATCGGTTAAGGCCACCCCTGCCCCTGCATACACCACGCAGAGAAGAAGCCCACTAGGCAGAGGAGGGCAAAGATCAACCACGCCTTCCACCGGGACGGCACCTCGACGAACCAGATCCAGAGCCTAGTCAGCATTCTTCTGGATCTCTTCCCTCAAGAGTCCCTTCAGGGTCTCGACGCGCTTGAGCAGGAACGCGATGGTCTGCGCCTGCTTGGCGACCTTCCCCTCTAGGCCCTTGATCTTGTCGGCCATGTGTCGCTGTTTCATTCCCAAGGCCCTCCAGCCGGGACCGGACACATCCAGTCCTCTAGCTCATTAGAGTACCAGCACTTCCACTTGTCTACCGAAACCCCAGACTTCCCTTTCGACCGGCCCCCGGTGATGAAGACTGGAAAGGGGACGGGGATCGCCACAACCTCCTGTCTTGAGCATTCGGGTGGTGCGAGAGCCCGTACTGTCTCCGTCTCTATCGGCAGCGGAGGCCAGAAGAGGAACATGATGATGAGAGCGAGGGGTAGAAGCATGGTGCCCATGAAGATACTCGCGAGATTTCGCGACATGATAATCCTCCTTTGATGTTTCAATGTAACCTAGTGGCTACCGTTTGTCAACCCCTTGGGGTGCATCCGGTTGTCCCGGTCCTGATCTAGGGGATCACCTTCAAGTGCCGCCCGTAGCCGTCTGGCGTAGGCTTTCGTGAAAGGGGAACTCCCGTGCTCCAACCATTCCTTCCTCTTCCTCCATTGCCCGGACTACCTTCCAGACACAGTGGATGCACACATCACTGGTCCACGCCACGGTACCAGACCTCCTGCCAGCAGGCATTGTGGAGGTCCCAGAACCATTTGGGATGACCAAAGCCCGGATACAGAACATGATAGAGCTCGTGGGTGATGGTCTTCCCTTGAGAGACGTGGCTTTCCTCAATTCCGATCCAGTGGCCCGCGAGGACTAGACCAGCGATCTGGTAGCCCTTATGGGTGCTCTTGTTCAGGTACCAGCCCTCTGAGAAGGTGAACCACCTGATCTCGTGAAAGTTCGTGTTGCCGATCTTGTCGTTCAGTTCGGGGAACTTCCGCTTCCCACATTCGAGCAGCCCGTAGTAAGTCTCTAGCATGTCAGCACCTACAGTGACGGGCGACACTTCGTCGAGGATGTAGCGGTTCTTCTCTTCTTCGTACAGGTTGTCATGCTCGGCTATGACCCACTCGGTATGCTCACGCATGACCTGATCCATGTCAATGACAGTACGTGACGCGATAGTGTCAGAGGGCATACATGAC
>JBDHDY010000087.1:0-9314 GCA_039591275.1 Gemmatimonadota bacterium
ATTGAGTTGATCACGCCGATAGCGATGGAGGAGGGTTTGCGGTTTGCGATTCGGGAAGGCGGCCGCACCGTTGGCGCTGGCGTGGTGACGAAGATTCTGGAATAACGCAGAGAGAGGGCATGGGGCGGACGGAACGCCAGACCGCGTGAGGTAATGCAATGGCCGGACAAATACGCATCAGATTGAAAGCCTTTGATCACACCGTCCTGGATCAAGCGGCCGCGGACATCGTACGCACGGTGGAAAAGACCGGCGCACGAGTGTCGGGACCCATTCCCATCCCGACGAAGACGCAGCGGTGGACGGTGCTGCGGAGTCCCCACGTCGATAAGAAGAGTCGGGAACAGTTTGAATTAAAGACGCACAAACGCCTGATCGACATCAAGGAGCCACGGCCGCAGACGGTAGACTCGCTCACCAAGCTTGATCTTCCGGCCGGTGTCGATGTGGAGATCAAGGTCGACTGATAATGAATGGGATCATTGGACGTAAGCTCGGGATGGCCCGTGTCTTCGACGACGAGGGACGGGTGATTCCGGTGACCGTCATCGAAGCGGGTCCCTGCCCGGTCGTTCAGGTGCGCACGTTGAAGGACGGACGCCGCTCGGCGCAGATCGGCTTCGGGACCAAGAAGGCCAAACGGAGCACGAAGGCACTGGCTGGGCACGTGAAGGTGGCGGGGTTGGAGTCGACTCCGGTATTGCTGCGAGAATTCGCTGTCTCTGCTGATGCGGAGTCAACGCCAAATGCCGGCGACGTCGTGACGGTCGGAATATTTACAGAAGGCGAGACGGTAAAGGTCACCGGCAAGACCAAGGGCCACGGGTTCCAGGGGGTGGTCAAACGCTATGGATTTCGCGGTGGACCGGCCAGCCACGGTAGCACGCGATACCGCAGACCGGGAAGCATGGGCGCCGGCACCGATCCCTCGCGAGTCCTGAAAGGCAAGAAGCTGCCTGGACAGTACGGTGCGAAGCGGCACACCGAGACTGGGCTGACGGTCGTCAAGATCGACGCGGAGCGGAATCTGCTCTTCGTGCGTGGAGCCGTTCCGGGGCCGATGCGTGGATTGGTCACGGTGAGAAAGCAGGAAGGCCGCGGTCGATATGCTTGAAGCCCACCACTACTCAGCTGCGGCGAAGAAAAAAGGCACATACAAGCTGCCCGCCGCGTACGATGGAACGGTCAACGAAGCGGTTCTCTATCACGCCGTGCGCGCCTTTCTGGGCAACCAGCGTCAAGGGACTTCCTCGACCAAGACACGAAGTGAGGTATCCGGCGGGACGGCGAAGCCTTGGCGGCAAAAGGGAACCGGCCGGGCACGACAAGGCACGACCCGTGCTGGGCACTGGCGCGGTGGCGGCGTCATCTTTGGTCCGAAGCCGCGCACCTATAAGGTAAAACTGCCCCGTCGAGTGAAACGGCTGGCACGTCAATCCGCCCTGAACGCTCGCGCGACCGACGGCGCCGTGACCATCATCGAGCAGCTCTCGTTTGAGAAGCCGAGCACGAAGCAACTCCTTGCCACGCTCGGCAAGCTCGGCGTAGCTGATCAGAAGGTGCTCGTCCTGACAGCCGACCACCGACCCGAAGTGCATCTGTCGGCCCGCAACCTGCAACGCGTCTATGTGATGCGCTACGCCGAGGCGACGGCGTATGAGATCCTCTGGGCAGACGCCCTGGTGATCGAAGAAGCAGCCGTCGCTGGCGAGGGTGCAGGGGGTGACGACGAGGCGAGCTCGAAGAAACCAGTCATCAAGCGTGCCGCGGCGAAGAAGAGTGCGCCCACCAAGAAGGGTGCGACGACAAAGAAGCGCGCAAGCAAAAAGCGCGTAACGAAGAAGAAGAGTAGCGACGATGTCTGATCTCTATAAAGCAGTCGTGCACCCCGTAATCACAGAGAAGTCGTCTGCGGCATACGCGGCCCGGCATGAATACGCCTTTCGCTGCGATCTCGCGGCCACAAAGCACGACATCAAGCAGGCGATCGAGCAGTTGTTCGACGTGCGGGTCATTAAGGTACGCACCGCCGTGCAGCGGTCCAAACGCAAGACCTTGGGTCGCTATCACGGACGCCGTCCTCGGTGGAAGAAGGCTTTCGTGACGCTGCACCCGGACGACTCCTTGACCGAGATCTTCGAGGGCTGAGGAATCATGGGGATTCGTAAGTTTCGGCCGGTGACGCCGGCGAGTCGACTGCGCTCGATCTCCGACTTTGCGGAGATCACACGGAGTGAGCCGGAAAAGTCGCTGCTAGAGCCTCTGCGCAAGAAGGGTGGGCGCAACAATAAGGGGCACCTGACGTCGCGGCATCGAGGTGGTGGCCACAAGCGGCGGTACCGGCGCATCGATTTCAAGCGCTCCAAATTCGGCGTTGCGGCACGTGTCGCAGAGATTGAGTACGATCCAAACCGGACGGCGCGGATTGCTTTGCTGGTGTACGCAGACGGCGAGAAACGGTACATGCTCCACCCAAGGGGACTCGGCGTTGGTGACACTGTTGTATCGGGACCCGGGAGCGACATTCGCACCGGAAACGCCCTACCCTTGGCCGAGATCCCGTTGGGGACCGCCGTTCACTGCGTAGAGTTTAAGCCTGGCAAGGGAGCGCAGCTTTGCCGCGCCGCGGGATCGGGAGCGCAAGTCGTTGCGAAGGAAGGCGACTATGTGACGCTCAAACTCCGCAGCGGTGAGGTGCGCATGGTTCGGCGCGAATGCTCTGCCACCATCGGGGAAGTGGGGAATGCCGATCATGAGCTGACACGTGTCGGGAAGGCCGGAAAAATGCGGTGGCTTGGCCGGCGACCGAAGGTACGTGGCGTGGCCATGAACCCGGTTGACCATCCGCTAGGGGGCGGCGAGGGACGGAGTTCGGGTGGACGACACCCGGTGTCTCCGTGGGGGATGCCGGAGGGTCGCAAGACGCGCCACAAGAAGAAGGCAAGCAAGAGACTGATTGTCCGCGGGCGGAAGCGCGGAAAAGCAACGAAGTAAAGGTGAGTTCCAGATGCCGAGAAGCTTGAAGAAGGGACCGTACGTCGAGCCGTCGCTGCTGAAAAAGGTCACGGCGCTCAACGAGCGCAACGAAAAGCGAGTGTTCAAAACATGGTCCCGCGGGTCGACGATCACGCCGGATTTCGTTGGTCACACGATTGCCGTGCACAATGGAAACAAGTTCATCCCGGTGTACGTAACCGAGAACATGGTGGGACACAAGCTAGGGGAGTTTGCACCCACCAGATTGTTTCGGGGTCATAGTGGTGCGAAGGTCGCGGCCGACAAGAAGGCAGGTAAGAAATAATGGCGGCCAGAGCGATTCAACGGGGCGTGCGACAGTCAGCGCGCAAGATGCGGCTGGTCATCGACACGGTTCGCGGACTCGATGTGAACGAAGCGTACGCACTCCTCAAGTTCTCGAAGAAACGTGCGGCCAAGCAGATTGAGAAGGTGCTTCGCTCGGCGGTTGCCAACGCGGAGAAGGATTCCCAACGGGACAACGTTGGCTTCGATGTGGACAACCTGTACATCTCCAAGGCCATCATCAACGAGGGCGAGACGCTTTGGCGATATCGGCCTGCCGCGTATGGTCGTGCGGCACCGATCCGCAAGCGAATGAGCTCGGTGGAGATTGAGGTGGCCCCAAAGGAGGAACGGTAATTGGGTCAGAAAACGCATCCCTACGGATTTCGGCTCGGTGTCGTGAAACCGTGGCGTTCCCGGTGGTACGCTAGCGGGAATTTTGCGGCCCTGCTGAATGAGGACAATCTGGTTCGTCAGTATCTCAGAACGCGACTGGCTCATGCTGCCATCGCAGACGTGCACTTGGAACGCAAACCTGGCAAAGCGACCGTAACGGTCTTCACTGGGCGACCTGGTGTGGTGATCGGTAAGCGTGGGGCGGAGGTCGACAAGTTGCGCGACGAGCTTGCCCAGCTCACCGGCAAGGAGATCGGCATCAACGTCGAAGAGATCAAGCGACCGGAGCTCAACTCTCAACTCGTGGCCAACGGCGTCGCTCACCAGCTAACACAGCGTGTTTCTTTTCGACGCGCGTTGAAGCGGGCGATCCAAACCTCGATGCGCATGGGCGCTCAGGGAGTCAAGATCAGGGCGGCGGGCCGATTGGGCGGAGCGGAGATCGCCAGGAGCGAGGGCTACCATGAGGGGCGCGTCCCACTCCACACGCTTCGCGCGGACGTGGATTATGCGACGGCCACCGCCAAGACCACATACGGTGCGATTGGCGTCAAGGTGTGGATCTTCAAGGGTGAGGTGGTCGAAGACCAGCGTGGACGCACCTACAGTACGGGAGCGTAAGGAATGCTTGCTCCGAAGCGTGTAAAATACCGCAAGCGCATGAAGGGTCGTATGAGAGGCCATGCCGTTCGTGGAAATACCGTGGCCTTTGGCAACTACGGGCTAATGAGCCTGGATCCAGGGTGGATCACAAATCGGCAGATCGAGGCCGCTCGAGTTGCAGTGACACGCGCCATGAAGCGCGGTGGGAAGATCTGGATCAGGATCTTTCCTGACAAACCGATCACGAAGAAGCCTGCTGAGACACGCATGGGCAAGGGCAAGGGAAACCCGGAGTCCTGGGTGGCCGTGGTGAAGCCAGGGCGCATCATGTTCGAGACGGAGGGAGTTCCTGAGCAGGTGGCGCGAGAGGCGTTCACGCTAGCGGCGGCAAAGCTGCCTGTGCGGACGCGTTTTGTCGCGCGAGAGGGCGAGTAGCGATGGCACTCAAGGATGCTGAGACCAAGCCGTTGAAGATGGATGAGATCCGAGAGCTGGACGGCGACGATCTGCAAGACGCTCTCGCGAAGCTCCGGGAGGCTCAATTTCGGCTCAGGTTTCGCGCGGGCACGGAAAAGGTGGATAATCCCCTGCGATTCCGCATCATGCGGCGCAACATCGCCCGGATGAAGACGGTGCTGCGAGAGAGGATAGATTGATGAGCGAGCAGACGAGTGTTCGACGGGGCCGGAAGATTCGTACCGGCGTCGTGGTCAGTGACGCCATGACGAAGACGGTCAGCGTCAAGCTGGAGCGCCAGTTCGCTCACAATCTGTACGGGAAGCAGATGACAAAGACGACCTGCGTCAAAGCACACGATGAGCATGGCGCTGGAGTTGGCGATACGGTTCGGATTATGGAGACTCGTCCGTTGTCGAAGACGAAACGGTGGCGTGTCGTAGAGGTCCTCGAGCGCGCTCAATAGGGAGACGAACCTGTGGTTCAGCAGGAATCGATCGTCAAGATCGCTGACAATTCGGGCGCCAGAAAGGCGCTGGTAATTCGCGTGCTGGGTGGCAGCCGGCGGCGCTACGCTCGCATGGGTGATATCGTGGTGGTTGCGATCAAGGATGCGCTCCCGACGGGACAGGTCAAGAAGGGTGATGTGGCGAAGGCCGTCGTTGTTCGCACCGTCAAGGAGACCCGCCGTAAGGACGGCAGCTACATCAGATTCGACGAGAACGCAGCGGTACTCATCAACGAGGCCCGCGAGCCTCGCGGCACCCGAATTTTCGGACCCGTGGGACGAGAGCTGCGCGAGAAGAGATTTATGAAGATCGTATCTCTGGCCCCGGAGGTTTTGTAGGCATGAAACCGCTCGTATACAAAAAGGCCAGGCGGAAGAAGAGTGAGCCGGCGTACCGCCACAAAATGCAGATCATCAAGGGTGATCAGGTGCGTGTGATCGCCGGCGACCACAAGGGGCAAGAGGGACGTATTCTACGCGTCGATCGCAAGCGCCGACGAGTAGTGGTCGAGGGCATCAACATCGTCAAGCGTCACAAGCAGAAAACCGGTCCGGATGCTGAAGGCGGCATCATCGAGTTCGAGGCGCCCCTGGATGCGTCGAATGTCATGCTCCTGGATCCGAAGAGTGGCGAGCCGACTCGCATCCGCCGGCAAAAAGACAAAGACGGCACGATCGAGCGGATCAGCGTGAAGTCGGGTCAGTCCATTGCGAAGGGTCGCTAACGCATGCCCAAAGGGAACGCACTACAAAAGGAACAGGAGCCCAACGATCAAGGCGCGCCGACGCCGCGGCCGCGACTCCTGGAGCACTACGAGCAAGTCGTACGACCGAAGCTTGCCAAGGAGTTTAGCTTTGCTAACCCGCACCAGGTGCCGAGACTCACGAAGATCGTTTTGAACGTCGGTGTCGGTGAGGCGCCCAAAAGCCCGAAGCTGCTCGACGCGGCAGTCGCAGAACTGGCCGCGATTACAGGGCAAAAACCGGTCGTAACTCGTGCCAAGAAGTCGATATCCAATTTCTCTCTTCGCGAGGGCATGCCGATCGGGGCGTCGGTGACACTGCGCCGGGCTCAGATGTGGGAGTTCCTCGATCGCCTGATCAACATCGCGATGCCGCGAACGCGCGACTTTCGCGGCCTGCCGAGCCGCTCGTTTGACGGCCGGGGCAATTATACGGTTGGCATTAAAGAGCAGATGGTGTTTCCGGAGATCGATTACGACAAGGTCGAAAAGATCCACGGTATGGACGTGACGTTTGTGACGACCGCTGGGCGGGACGATGTAGCGAGGGCGCTGTTGCGGGAGTTGGGGATGCCGTTCCGCGGCGAGATCCCGGTGATCATTTGAGGGAGGCCATTGCATGGCAAGGAAGAGTCTGGTTGCGAAGGCGAAGCGGAAGGCGAAGTTCAACGTAAGAGGTTACCACCGGTGCCAACGTTGTGGACGGGCGAGAGCGTATCTACGGAAGTTCGGGATGTGCCGGATTTGTTTCAGGGGCGCGGCGCTGCGAGGAGAGATCCCCGGAGTCCGCAAGGCGAGCTGGTGAAAGGAGCGGGTGCTCTGCTATGAGCATGAATGATCCCGTTGCGGACATGTTAACGAGAATCCGGAACGCCTGCCGGGCCGGACACCGACGGGTTGACATGCCGCGCTCAAAGTTCAAAACGCAGATCGCGCGACTCCTGTGCCAACACCATTACATTCAGGACTACAAAGTCCTGGACGATGGGTTGCACGGATTGCTGCGGATTTATCTGAAATACCAAGGCGACCGGCCGGTCATTCGCGAGGTCCGGCGAGTATCGACTCCAGGGCTGCGCCGGTACGTGAAGGCGCGCGAAATCCCGCGTGTGAAGAACGGCCTCGGGATGGCGATCTTGTCGACGCCGCAAGGGCTAATGAGTGATCGTGACGCGCGACGCGCGCGCGTCGGCGGTGAAGTCGTCGCAATTCTCTGGTAATTCCATGTCTCGTATCGGCAAGAAACCGGTTCCCGTACCCGCTGGTGTCACCGTCGAGCTGCAGGGCAACGACGTGACCGTGAAGGGCCCCAAGGGCGAGCTGAGCCGCACCCTCCACTCCGAGATGACGGTGAGCGTTGAGGAGGGAAACGTGCACGTAAAACGACCGTCGGACGCCGGCAAACACCGAGCGCTTCACGGCTTGACCCGCTCGCTCGTCAACAACATGGTCGTGGGAGTCACCGAGGGCTTCAGCAAATCGTTGGAAGTACGCGGGGTAGGCTACAAACTGGAGCCCCTACCGAAGGGAGTCCGCCTGGTCGTTGGGTACTCACACCCGGTGGATTATGAGGCTCCCCCAGGAATCTCGATCGCCATTGACGCCGGCACGAAGATGACGGTTGCGGGCATCGACAAGGAGTTGGTCGGTCAGGTGGCAGCCGAGCTTCGTGCGGTCAGGCCACCCGAGCCGTATAAGGGTAAAGGCATTCGATATGTGAATGAGCACGTCCGGACGAAGGCCGGAAAGACTGGAGCCAAAGTATGAGAACGATTCACAGGCCGAAAACCCGGGCGCAACATCGTTATCGCCGCCATCTGCGAGTTCGGAGAAAAGTGGTCGGCACGGCATCCCGTCCACGTCTGGTCGTGTTCCGCTCGCTGAAACACATCTATGCTCAACTCATCGACGACGACGCGCGGCGCACCATTGCCGGTGTGAGTGACCGCTCGAAGGATGTCGAGGCCGAAGGCACGGGCAAGATTGCCTGGGGTTTTGCGGTGGGCGCAGCACTAGCCAAGCGCGGCAAGGCGGCCGGTGTCACAAGTGTCGTCTTTGATCGAGCGGGATACCCCTACCACGGACGCGTCAAGGCGGTTGCTGACGGCGCGCGCAAAGGCGGATTGGAGTTCTAGGCTATGGCTCAGGGAAAGGAACGAGGACGCCGGGATCGCCGTGTCGAACGTGAGTCCGACCTCGTTGAGAACGTCATTGCCATCAACCGCGTTGCCAAAGTAGTGAAGGGCGGACGACGGTTCTCCTTCAGCGCACTGGTAGCGGTGGGAGATGGTGACGGCTCGGTGGGCGTGGGATACGGCAAGGCGAACCAGGTGGCTGATGCCGTGCGCAAAGCGGTGGACGCCGCCCGTCGCGCCATGACTAAGGTCCCTCGAGCGGGAACGACGATTCCGCATGAAACCATTGGCAAGCACGGCGCCGGGCGGGTCTTACTGAAACCAGCGACGTCGGGAACGGGTGTGATCGCCGGAGGTCCGGTGCGTGCCGTGCTGGAGTGCGCCGGCATCAGTGACATCCTGACCAAGTGCCTCGGGTCGACCAACCGTGTCAACATGGTCGGTGCTACGATGGATGGTCTGGTGAACCTGATGACCCCGGAACAAGTGGCGCGCGATCGGGGCACGGAGGTCGGTGAGCTAGGCTACCGTTCGCGTCAGGAGTTGCAGCATGTCCCCAGCTAAGGACGACGGCGCAAAGAAGACCGCCAAACGGACGAAGAAGAAAGCCACCAAAGCAACGGCGACGAGCAAGAAGAAGTCGACGACGAAGAAAGCCAAGGCCACCAAGAAAGCCCAGGCTCCGACAGCCCGAGCGGCGAAGCCGCAGGTGAGCGCGAAGGCAGCTCCCGCGGCTGCCCCAGGGGCAGAGGGGGCACAGCGGCTACGCGTACGTCAGGTACGCTCCGGTATTGGCCGCGCCGCCAAGCTTCGCCTGACCCTAAGAGCGCTCGGGATCAAGTACCACCAGGATGAGGTTGTGGTGACCGACAGTCCTGCCATCCGCGGAATGCTCAACAAAGTGCATCACCTGGTCAGGGTGACGCCCGAGGAGTCGTGATGTCAGAAGAAACACGGCTTGGCCTCCACAACCTGCGCGCCCCACGTGGGGCCGTGACGGAGCCGAAGCGAAAGGGTCGCGGCCCGGGCTCGGGCCTGGGCAAAACGGCCGGCCGCGGACAGAACGGCCAAAGATCTCGGTCAGGTGGAGGAGTCCGACCGGGCTTCGAAGGTGGTCAGATGCCCCTCATCCGACGAGTACCGAAGCGAGGCTTTCGGAACCCGTTCCGAGTC
>JBDHDY010000088.1:0-17699 GCA_039591275.1 Gemmatimonadota bacterium
CGCTGGCGTCGCTCTTTGTATGCCCGCGGTGCTCTCCTTCGTCAAGCGCGACGCGCAGGCTGAGGCGCTCGCAGGACAACAGCCCGGGGCTGATCAGCTCACCGATGGGGAGAATGTCGTTCACCACGCAGCCGTCCAGGCGCTCCTGGCGTCGGTGGAACTCCACGTAAAATTGGAGTGCTTCGGCGAGCCATGCTACCAGTGGGTCCGGCGATCGGCGCAGCCACTCCACTTCCCCAGCGGATATCGTCATCCTGCGGGTCACGTCCAGTCCCACCATGGTGCAGGGGAGTGCCGCCCGAATGACGCTATCTGCCGCCTCCGGGTCGCTCCAGGCGTTGAAATCGGCCCAACGGTTTGTATTGCCTCGTTCGCCGATGTTACCGAACATTCCCAGGTGTTGGGTCACCCGCGAGCGGACGAGCCGTTCATCCAGGCGCAAGGCATTGGCCAGGTTCGTGAGCGGCCCCAGAGTGACAAGAGTAACGGGCCCTCTGGTGGCACGGAGAGCGTCCAGCAGGACCTGACGTCGAGGCACTGCCGCTCCCGGCCTCGGTGGCTCAACCGCGGCGTGCCCGACGCCGGAAGGTCCATGAGTTTCGGGCGCCGTCACGAGGGATCGAGAGAGCGGCCTTCCTGCCCCTGGGAGGACCGGGATGTGGGGCGCACTAGCGAGTTCCAGGACGCGGCGGGCGTTGCGAACCACGAGGTCGAGGGGGGCGTTGCCGTATGTGCCGGTCACCGCAAGGATCTGCAATTCCGGCGATCGGGCAGCCAGGGCCAAATGCGGGTGGGGTATTTCACCGGATCTTCCTTTCGACGCCTGGCGGCGGGCGGCATGCCGGTCTAACCTACGACCGTAAGACCTGGGGCAACGGACGGGAGATTGCGTGATAGCGACGCCAAACGAAAGTTCAACCGGATCCCAGACTAAGGAAACCTACGCTGCACTCATTGAGGAGTTCGGCAAAGGCTGGGAGGCTGGCAGCGGGGAGCGCATCTCCGAGATCTTCTCCGAAGAGGGCGTGTTTCTTCCCACGCCTACGGACAGCCCGGTCAAGGGCAAGAAAGCCATCCTCGCGTATTGGGATGACATCCCCCGCGAGCAGGCTGAGATTAGCTTTCGGTTCGGCGAGATTTTTGTCGCCGGCCCGTGGTTCTCGACTGAGTTCCGCTGCACGTTTCGACGACGCCGCACCGGCGAATGGATGGATGTGCGGGGAGCGTTCTTCTGCGAGACCGCCGATGGCAAAATCGAGGAGATGCGGATGTACTGGCATCGCACTACCGGAACGCAGGAAAGCTGAATGTCAGGCGGTTTCCTCTTTGGAACTCAGAGCTGGCAGTTTGCCGATTGGGTGGATTCCTTCTATCCCCCCGGGACCAAGCGCAAGGACATGCTTCGCTGCTACGCGCGGATGTTCCGAACGCTGGAGGTAGACTCCACGTTCTATGGAGTTCCCCCGGAGCCTGCCGTGCGCGGTTGGCGGGAGAGTGTCCCGCAGGATTTTGCGTTTGCGCTCAAGGTCCCGCAGGAAATCACTCACATGCGGCGTCTCGTGGGTGCCGAGGAGTTGCTGGATCGCTTTGTGAACCGCGTCCGGCTGTTGGACGATGCCCTTGGCCCGCTCTTGCTGCAGCTCAGCCCGGACTTCCTACCCTCACAGACCAACCGAACGGCCCTGACGAGCTTCCTGTCCCGTCTGTCTCACGACGCCCGTTGGGCAGTTGAGTTTCGTCATCCGGATTGGCTGGACGACGATACCCTGCAGACCTTGCGAGACCACAACGTCGCGCTCACGCTGGCGGATGGTCGCTGGATCAGGCGGCGTCAAATGCTGGAGATGGCCACCCGCCCCACAGCGGATTTTGCGTATGTGAGGTGGATGGGTGCCCAGCGCAGCATTCGAGCCCCCGGCCAAGACTCGCTCGGCGACTCCCCGGTGGCGCAGGCCCGGCCGGTTGGCTCGACAACCCGCGTGAGTCAGGTCGGGACGGTGGGGTTCGCCCACTACTCGGCGCCGCAGGTCGACCGCACAAAGGAGCTGAATGAGTGGGCCGATGCGCTGAGGGGTCTGGGTTCGCTCGTTGACACTGCCTATGGCTATTTCAACAATCAATTCCAGGGACACAGCCCTTACAGTGCTCGGGAGATGATGCGCCTGATGGGGCAGAAGCCAGTCGAACCCTCGAGTATCCGCCCTCAAGCGGAGCTTTTCCAAGACTCGCTTGCTGATTGACTCTCAGACTACCACTCAACGCTGCCGGATGAGCTGGAAATGCGCTCCCCTGATGGCTGCGCTGCTGGGGGCGGTGGAAACCTCGGCGCAGGAAACCCGTGGCATTGTGCTCGCCACGACCACATCCGTCCGGGATTCCCGACTGCTGGATGCGGTTCTGCCCCAGTTTGAGGCGACGACCGGGATTTCGGTGCGGGTGGTAGCGGTGGGATCCGGGCAAGCCATGGCGCTCGGACGTCGGGGCGAAGCCGACCTCCTGATCCTGCACGATCCAAACGGCGAGCGCGTCTTTGTGGAGGAGGGGTACGGGGTGGAGCGGCGGCCACTCATGCACAACGAGTTCGTGCTCATCGGCCCGCCATCCGATCCGGCGGGTGTCAGTGGGAAGCCCAGCCTCGCAGACGCTCTTCGTGCCATCGCTGATTCCGAGGCTCTCTTCATGTCCCGGGGGGACGGATCCGGGACCCATGTCAAGGAAGACACGCTGTGGGGGCGTGCCGGTGTCACCCCGCAGGAAGCTTGGCGCTGGGAATCTGGACAGGGGATGGGTGCCACGATCCAGATTGCGAACGAGCTTAGGGCCTACACGGTGAGCGACATTGGCACCTTCTTGAACCACATGGCGCCTCGCAACTTGGAGATCCTGGTTCGGGGCGATTCGGCCTTGAAGAATCCCTACCACGTGATCGTGGCAAACCGGGACCGCTTCCCGTGGGTGAGGTCGGAGAGCGCCAGGGCGCTCAGTGCCTTTTTGAGATCCGAGGTCACCCAGCGTCGTATTGCCGAGTTCCGGCATGACGAGTTTGGCGAGTCGATTTTCGTGCCGGATGCTGTGCCGGACGCGAGGAGGGAGCCCTGAGGCAACCACGCAACCGCCCCCTCACCTGACTATTTTCCTGCATGCCTGATCCGCGGGTCGCCATCGCCCAGATCCGGCCCAAGAAGGCCGACTATCCGGAGAATCTCAGTCGCCTCGGCGCCGTCTTTTCCCAGATGTCGGGGGCCGAGGCACCTCCGAATATCGTGGTCTTTCCCGAGGCCGTGATGTCGGGCTATTTCCTGGAGGGCGGTGTGCAAAGCGCGGCCGTGACGGCCGATTCGCTCTTCCGCGACCTTGCTGCGCAGCATTCCCTGTCTGGTGCTCCACCGTTGGACGTCGTGGTCGGGTTTTACGAGCGGTATCGCGCTCGTTATCACAACTCTGCCATGTACGCCTGCTTGGGGGGAGTGAGTCCCGGCATTCTCCACGTGCACCGCAAGATCTTTCTTCCCACTTACGGAGTCTTCGACGAGAAGCGCTTCGTGGAGCCTGCTCACTCGGTAGAGGCCTTCGATACTCCATGGGGTCGCGTAGCGATCCTCATCTGCGAAGACATCTGGCACTCCCTCGCGCACACCCTTGCGGCTCTCGATGGCGCGGAATTCATCTTCGTTCCCAGCGCGTCGCCGGCGAGAGGACTCACTCCCGCCAAGGTTCTGGCCGGCACGGGCAACGACGAGACCATTCCTGCGAGCATCGAGCGTTGGGAACGTCTAGTGCGCAACATTGCTTCCGAGCATGGCGTTTATGTTGCGCTCGCTCAACTCGTGGGATTCGAAGGGGGCAAGGGGTTCCCGGGTGCATCGATGACGGTGGGACCCGACGGTGACCTGCTGGCCCGGGGCCCCCTCTTCGAGGAGGCGATCGTCGTTTCGACTTTCGATCATGGCGAGCTCATGAGGGCGCGCGCCGACCAACCCCTCCTCGCCGATCTCAAGTCTGAGTTTCAGAACCTGCTGACTCCTCTCGAGGATGGTGAACAGGAGACAGGTGACGGCGGCCCGAGACAGCGCGAGGCAGGCGCTTCTAACGCTGATGCTCCGGTAGCGGCGCGTACTCCTCCAGCTGCGGCGAAACATCTCGTGTACCGGGAGCGTGAGAAAGAAGATCCTCTTGCAATGGATCCAGAACTCGTGGCGCGTTGGCTGGTTGCGTTTCTCGAGGAAGAGGTCGTCCTCCGCCGTGCGTACGCCAAGGGCATCGTAGGACTTTCGGGCGGCGTAGACAGCTCCGTGACCGCCTGCGTTGCGGCGCGTGCCCTCGGTGCCGAGAACGTCATCGGTGTGCGCATGCCGTACGCAACTTCCAGTGGTGAGAGTTTCGAGCATGCTGAGCTCGTTGCGAGCCAGCTCGGGATTCGACTAGAGACGGTAGACATTACTGCGGCCGTCGACGGTTTCGCCCAAGCCGTCGGCTCAAAACCGGATGCGCATCGTTTGGGTAACGTGATGGCCCGGATGCGCATGGTCACGCTGTTCGACCTCTCTGCGGCCCATGAGGCACTTCCGTTGGGAACGGGAAACAAAACGGAGCGCCTGCTCGGTTATTTCACTTGGCATGGAGATGACTCCCCGCCGGTGAACCCGCTGGGCGATTTGTTCAAGTCTCAAGTGTGGTCGCTCGCTCGCTATTTGGGTGTGCCGGATGTGATTGTCTCCAAGCCCGCGTCGGCCGACCTGATAAAAGGCCAAACGGACGAGGGAGATCTGGGGATCTCGTATCCAAAGGCCGATCTCATTCTCCACTGGCTACTTCGAGGCTTGCAACCCGAAGAGCTCGTGAGCAAGCAAGGGTTTGACATAAAGGAAGTGGAGCTCGTGCGAAGCAAACTCGAGTCCACCCATTGGAAGCGTCGACTGCCTACGGTGGCCATGGTGAGTCAGACGGCGATCGGCGAGTACTACCTGAGGCCGGTGGACTATTAGTGGATGATATGCAAACCGCCTGCACCGGGCAGCGCGGCCGGGTGTCCCCATAGCGCGCGTTGGTGAGCGGTTGTGCCACTTGGGATGCCGGCTTATGAACGCGAACCTCAGCGCGCGAGGGGATGCCCGGTCACGCTGCGCTGCTCCGATGGCCCTCTCGTGCCGCCGGGACACCCGCCCACGCTGCGCGGTTCTAACGGCGTTATCGCACTACCGATGTGACATCAATGTCTAAGAACCAAGCATCACCCCGACCCGTTCAGGAATCACAATCCATCATGACCGAGCTCATGATGCCCAACATGGCCAACGTTCTCGGCAATGTCTTTGGCGGAGTTATCCTGTCGCTAGTGGATCGCGTGGCGGCCGTGGCTGCTATCAGGCACGCTAGGAATCCGTGCGTCACGGTGTCCATCGATCGAGTTGACTTCCACGAACCAATTCATGTAGGGGAGTTGGTTGTGGCTCACTCCAGCGTGAACTATGTGGGCCGAACCTCGATGGAAGTGGGGGTACGTGTCGAGGCTGAGAACCTTGTTACGGGTGAGAAGCGACACACGAACAGCTGTTACCTGACCTATGTTGCCGTTGACTCTCACGGGCGTCCGATCCCGATACCCGCGGTTCTCCCGGATAACGAATCTGAGAAGAGGCGCTTTGAGGCCGCAAAAGCTCGGCGGGCTAGACGGCTCGAGGAGCGGCAGGCCGAAACACGATCGTGAGTGACGAACGGGTCGTTTGCGTGTTGAGCGGAGGCGGCGCCAAAACCGCCGCGCATGTGGGGGCCCTCAGAGCGCTGGCCGATCAGGATCTGTCGCCGGCGCACTTCGTCGGTACGTCCATGGGCGCGGTGATTGCGGCGTGCTTCGCCAGCGGCCTGCCCTACGAGGAGGTAGTGCAACGAGTCTCCACGGTCTCGCGCAAAGACGTGGCCGCACTGTCTCCCAAGGTGATGCTGGGACCCTTTGCCGACAGCTTGCTACGGGAGACGCCGTTGCGCGAGACGATTGCCACACTCGTGCCGGCCCGCACCTTCGACGAACTGGAGATTCCGCTCACCGTTACCGCCGTGGATCTGGATACCGGTGAGCTGGTGCTCTTCGGAGCAGGCGGGGACCAGGTGTCGCTTGTGGACGCGCTGTACGCCTCGAGCGCGCTGCCGGTCTATTATCGACCGGCGGTGATCGGCGAGCGACGGCTTGGCGACGGGGGGCTGCGAGCGGTGCTGCCATTGGATGTCGCCGGGACGTTCCAGCCGGACACCATCTTCGCGGTGAGCGTAGGCCCATCCTTCTCCGAGCGCGAGGCAGCCGCCCGGTCGGCTCCCGGTTTACTAGGGGTCCACAACAACGCCATGCGGATCCTCATGGCGGCCCAGGAGGAGGCCGCAATCTCCAAATGGCAGCAAGATGGGGCCGTCCGACTGGTGGTGGTTCGGCCGCAGGTCGACTCACGAGCCACCTTCGCGGTCGAGAATGTGGTCCGCTACATAGAGGAGGGTTACCGGGCGGCCTACCGGGCCCTCTCGGAGCGGCAACCTAGTCCGTGATCCGCGATTGGATCCCGGGTGTTCCTTCACTAGTTTGGCTAGCTGGGGTGAACGGGGAGACTCTGCGAGTCGGGCCCGCGGTGTTTTATTTCACCCTGATTGTGGTGGCCGTCCCTGGCCCCGTGCTGTTCGGTGCCGGGGCTCAAGGACATCGAGCTGCGGCCATGCGGTGGGGTACTTCAACGGGATCCCGTGTAGCGGTTCTCGTCACGGGCGTTTGGCAGCGTACAGGGACTCTGCATCTGAAAGGTCATCGGTCGTATGGGTGACGAAAAGTACTTCACGGTCGAGGAAGCCAACCGGACCCTCCCGCTGGTCGGGCGAATCGTCGCGGACATCGTGTCGGACTACGACGGGTGGAGAGAAAAGGTTCGCAAGTACGAGCTCATATCGGGGGGTGCGACCTCGGCCGAAGGTGAGACTCCCGAGCAAGCTGCACTGCGGAATGAAGTGGACGAGGCTGCGCGGCGCATCAGTGGCTACGTGGAAGAGCTTTCCCAGATAGGCTGCGTTCTCAAGGGGTTCGACGACGGATTAGTGGACTTCTACAGCAAGCGCGAGGGGCGCGACATCTTTCTGTGCTGGAAACTGGGCGAGGATGCGGTCGAGCACTGGCATGAGATCGATACCGGGTTCGCTGGGAGGCTGCCCCTCGTTCCGGAGACGGTAGCTGGGGATTCCGAGAAATGATCTTCGTGAAGTTCGCGCACTTTCTTGGCATAGCGTTGTGGATAGGCGGCGGCATCGCCGGCATGGTGGTGGCCATTGCCGTGCGCGGTGAGGACAACCGGATCAGGGCAGCGGCCTTTCGACTGCTGGGGCGGATTCACGCCCTGGTGATAGGTCCCGGCGCCTTCATCACGCTGGGAACCGGGATCCTCTGGACCATGGAGCTCTCGGGTCAGGGCACTGATCACTCTCTCTCGCGTCCCGGCCTGTGGATCATGGAGGTGGTGGGGCTCATTGCGGGCATCGTACTCATCTTTGCGTCCCTCCCGACCGCCGCAAAGCTCGCCGCCCTGGCTGTGCCTTCCGACGAAGGGGAGCTCCCCCCGGCGTTCGAGCGCTTGAGAAAGCGCCAGGCGGTAGTCTCCTCCGTGACAGGGGTGCTGGCGGTGATCGCTCTGCTTGCCGGAGTGTGGGGGTGAGGCGGCTGTGGTAAGGGTTTCGCGGATGTTTGCAGCGATGGACGTGGCGCCGCCGCCGACAGCGACCTTGGACGTCAGACGGTGGATTGGCCGCTTCACCCTGCAGGCGGCAGGTCAGGTGGGCAGGGTGGCCTACTTCGGTTTGGAGCTGGCCCGTGGGATTCCCGAGTGGCGCCTGTGGTTCCCGCGGGCAGTCGAGCAGGCTCGCCACATCGGCATCGGCTCGATGTTCATCGTGCTCCTCACGGCCGGGTTTGCCGGAACCGTCATGGCCCTCCAGACGGGCTATCAGTTTACGGCCGGCATCCCCGTGTACCTGGCGGCCTCGGTGATCGTGAGGTCAATCGTCTTGGAGATGGGGCCGGTGCTGACCGCCCTGATCCTGGCAGGGCGGATAGGGGCCCGCTACGCCGCTGAGTTGGGCACCATGCGCGTCACCGAGCAGATCGATGCGCTCGAGAGCCTCGGCCGCTCTGCGGTATCACATCTGCTGCTGCCGCGAGTCGTCGCCGGAACCTTGATGTTGCCGGTGCTTGTCGTTTACGCCGACGCGATAGGCATTTTCTCCGGGTGGATTGCCTCGAAGGCACCGCTCGAAATGACCAACGCGGATTTCACTTACGGCGCCCAGGTCTTTTTTGAGTTTCGCGACGTGGTGGTGAGTCTCACAAAGGCGTTTTTCTTTGGCCTCGCCATCAGCGTCGTGCCGTGCTATGTCGGATTCAACACGAGTCATGGGGCCGAGGGGGTTGGCCGCTCCACGACCGGCGCTGTGGTGAGCGCATCGGTGCTGATCCTGTTTCTGAACGCCATCTTGGCGCAGGTGTTGCTGAAGTGATTGCCCCGCCCCGCCGGCGGGCTGGCGGGCCGGCGGGCTGTCCCTTCCCCACGACCACCGGGGGGATGGTGCGCGGTCACTGCCCGCCTGCCCGCCTGTCCGCCAGGGTGGGTGGGAGAGGTGGGGTGGGCCCGCCGTGCGGGGGGGGGAGGGGCGGGGCGCATGATCCGCCTCACCGGAGTACACAAGCGCTTCGGCGACCTGGTCGTGCTCGATGGCGTCGACTTCGAGGTGCGCAAGGGCGAAACGATGGCGCTGTTGGGACCGTCGGGCGTGGGCAAGAGTGTCTTGCTCAAGCACATCAACGGACTGATTCATCCCGACCGCGGTGAGGTGGAGGTCGACGGGTTGCGCGTGCCGCACCTGAAGCGCGGCGAGATCTCGCTCTTGCGACAGCGCATTGGGTACGTGTTCCAGTACGGAGCCCTGTTCGACTCCATGAACGTGTTTGACAATATCCAGCTCGGTATTACGGACGATGCGTGCGGGTCCAGCAAGGGGTACTGCGAAGAGCGTGTCTACCATTGTCTCGAGTTGGTGAACATGCCGCCCGAAGTTGCGCTCAAGTTCCCTGCGGAACTCTCGGGGGGTATGCGGAAACGTGTGGGAATCGCCAGAGCCATAGCGGGTCAGCCAACGTATCTCCTCTATGACGAACCCACGTCGGGACTCGATCCGGTGAACGCTGACATCATCGACTCGCTTGTGGGCAAGCTGCAGACGGAGATCGGGGCCACCAGTGTCATGGTGACCCACGACGTGCGAGGTGCCTTCCGGGTCGCGGATCGGATTGCACTACTGGATGAAGGTAAGATCCGCGCCATGGGGACCGGAGAGGAGCTTGCGGCTAGCAAGGACGGAGCCGTGCAGCAGTTCCTCGAGCGTGACATGGAAACGATGCTGAAATAGCTAACTTACTCCAGGCATATGGACCTCTATTACAAGCAAGAAGTCACGGTCGGAATGCTCGTCATGGTGGCGGTAGGGCTGCTCGTCGGCGGGCTCATTTGGCTCTCAGGCGTAAACCCCTTCGCGGCCGCCGGTCGGGTAGTCGTTCCCGTGCGGTTCGCCAATGTGAGCGGACTCCAGGAGGGCGACCTCGTTCAGGTGTCAGGATTCCGCGTGGGCTTCGTCTCCAATGTCGTTCTCGAGGATGTCGGTCGGGTGATGGTGTATCTCGATGTTCCCACGGATCGAGCTCCCCACGTGGACGCCAAGGCGCGCGTCATGAGCACTGATTTTCTGGGTGAGAAGGTCGTGGATTATGTGCCTGGGAATTCTCCGCAGATGCTTACCGAGGGACAGGTCATCACCGGATCGGAAGAGCAGAGTTTCATGGAGGGAGCATCGGGACTCACCGACCAAGCGACTGAGGTGTTGACGGGCTTGCAGGGAATTCTCACTGACCGGATGGCTGAAGACGTTCACGAAACCCTGGCCGCGGCAACGCGGGCGTTGGAAACGGTCGCCCGCTTCGGCGATGGCCCCGCCGTCGATGAAGCTACGGAGACCATTGGGAACATTCGCAGCATCACCGAGCGCCTCGACTCTACCCTCGCCAACCCGGCTATCGAACAATCGATCAACCAAATGGACGAGTTGACCGAGAGCCTCCGGGAGATGGCAGAGGGATTGGCGGGAACTACGGGCGCCTTGAGTTCGATCCTCGGTAAGATGGACTCGGGGCAGGGCACGTTCGGAAAGGCGCTGACCGATTCGACGCTCCACACGGATCTTCATGAGCTTCTCGTCTCCATGCGTCAGCTGCTGGACGATATGCGAGAGCGGCCCGGCCGCTACTTCAGGTTGAAGGTCTTCTGAGTTGTAGCTGTGCTCGCCATTACGTTCCTCGGTACTTCGGCCGCACGCCCCACTGTTGAGCGGGGCGTTTCCGCTTCTGCACTGATCAGAGAAGGGGAGACTCTGCTCATCGACTGCGGCGAAGGCACGCAGCGGCAGATGATGCGCTCCGGTATCTCGTTTGGCTTGAGCGAAATCTTCTTCACGCATTTCCATGCGGATCACTTCCTGGGGTTACTAGGCCTGCTGCGCACGTTGGGGCTACAGGGACGCACGGAGCCCATGCAGCTGTACGGACCGAAAGGTGCCAGGCGATTCCTGCAGCAGGCGTTGGCGGTGGGAATCGAGCGGGCGCCGTTCGATGTGGAGATCACCGAGCTCAAGCCGGGCGATAAGTTGAAGCGCGGGGATTATCAGCTCGTTGTCTTCGCCACCGAGCACAACCGCAACTCGGTGGGGTACGCCCTCGAGGAGTTCGAGCGATTGGGACGTTTCGACCCGGACAAGGCTAGGGAACTGGGGATCCCTGAGGGTCCCCTGTGGGGAAAGATCCATAGGGGTGAGATAGTAGAGCTGCCGGACGGTCGCACCGTGGGCCCGGAGGAGATCGTCGGTGGGACCCGCCCCGGCCGCAAGCTCGTCATCACGGGTGACACCAGGCCGTGTGAGAGCGTGGTCAACGCGGCGGTGGGAGCCGATCTCCTGGTTCACGAAGCGACATTCGGTGACGAGGAGAAAGACCGAGCCGTCGAGACCGGCCACTCGACCGCTACCGAAGCGGCTCAGGTCGCCCTCGCCGCGGGGGTGCGCAAGCTCGTGCTCAACCACCTCTCGGCGCGCTACTCCCGGGATCCCGGCCCGGTCCTAAAGGAGGCGCGGGCCGTGTTCCCGGAGACGGTGGTGGCGAAGGACGGCATGACCATCGAAGTGGCATACAGGGAGAAGGGAGAAGGGAGAGGGGAGAAGTAAGAAAGCTGCTGCCGGCGGCCTGCTTCCGGCTTCCGGCCACAAGTGCAAGCCGCCTTGCACGGTGGACAGATATCGGGGCTGTGATGCTCGTCCCACCACAGCTGGCAGCCGGTCGCTGGCAGCTGGCCGCTGGTGAGGTAGGGTTGACGCGGTGGCACGCCGGTTTCTACGTTGAACGCTGCCCCGCTCGTCTGCTAGCGGGGTGTCGTATCTTGGGTTGGGTGGCTTTGGGGGCTGTAGCTCAGATGGGAGAGCGCCGCGTTCGCAATGCGGAGGTCAGGGGTTCGATCCCCCTCAGCTCCATTTGTTGGGGTGTTGGGGCTTAGGGCTTGGGCAGTGGGGCAAGGAAATCAATCATTCCGTCCCCAATACCCAAGCCCCAATACCCGATCCCCCATCACTGCCCCGTGGTGTAACTGGCAACACGTCTGACTCTGGATCAGAAGAGTCCAGGTTCGAGCCCTGGCGGGGCAACTGCAAAAGCGCGGCGACTGCCGCGCTTTTTCGTTGCCCCACCGTGCTCGCGGCCGCATCTCGCTAACGCTCGATGCTTTCCCGTCGAGCCCTGGCGGCCGCGTCTCGCTTTCGCTCGACGCTCAGGGCTCGCATCGCTCGATCCATTCCGGTCGAGCCCTGGCGGTTGACCGCGTCCCTGAGGAGCCCTGCGAAGCAGGGCGTCTCGAAGGGCGCGGGGGAAGGGCGGGGGCCACTGCCCGCCGGTCCGCCAGTCCGCCGGCCCGCCCTGGGCGGGGTGGTGTGGTGGTGACAGCCCCCGGCCTGCATATTCCCGGCGACATTATAGGAATTAGGCTGTGCGCGATTGGGGCGCTTCGGTCGCTTTAGGCAGCGAGTATCCCCCACGGTGAGGTCGCTGTGACTACGAAGGAGTCGGGACACAACCGGGTCGGTCCCACCGACCCTAGCCAGCGCGTCGAGGCCGTCGACATGGTGCGCGGGTTTGCGCTCTTCGGCGTGTTGCTGGTCAACATGTACAACTTTGGCGCGGCCAGCCTCATCTACAACGGACTGACGGACCAAACCGCGTTCTCGGTGATGCGCTTCTTCTTCGAAACCAAGTCGTGGCGGCTGTTCTCCTTCCTGTTCGGACTCGGCTTCGCCCTTCAACTCCTCAAAGCCGAAGCGCGCGGCGGTCGGTTCTGGCCGACCTATCTCCGCCGACTCGCCTTACTCTTTGTGATCGGCATGGGCCACGCGTTGTTCTACGACGGCGACGTCCTCATGGCCTATGCCATGTTGGGATTGCTGCTGGTGCCCTTCCGGAACCGGTCGCCCCGACTGCTGCTGGGCCTGGCCGTTGTTCTCCTTGCGGTATTTCCGGTGGGGGGAGCTGCGAAATCGCTGGTCACGGACAACGCTCCGCCGCCCACCGTCGCCGGCTCCGCACTCGTCGAGGCGCAAAGAACGAATGACGAACGGCTCCGCACGCACCCGTATGCCGTCGGCACGATCACCGACGTCATGGCGCAGAATTCGGACGCCATTCCGCCGGACTTCCGCGCCTATCCTCTCGACGCCGAGGGGACGCCGGCGTACTTCGCGATGTTTCTGCTCGGCCTCTACGTCGGACGCCGGCGAATTGTGCACGACGTCGAAAAGCATCTCCCGACGATTCGGTCGGTCGCCGCGTGGGGCCTCGGCGTGGGCATCGCGAGCATGGCCATCGAGCGGGTGCTCGCCCTCACGTGGGGATACGACGTCTGGGGGGATCGAGGCGCAAACGTTCCTCTCGAGTTCGCCGGCGACATGTTGTTCGCGTACGGGTCGACGGCGCTCAGCCTCGGGTACGCCGGGGCCATCGTGCTCCTCTGGAGAAGCGTGCGGCACCGTCGGTTCGTGAAGCCGCTCGGACCGGTGGGGCGCTTGGCGTTGAGCGTCTATCTGACGCAGACGCTGGCCTTCACGACGCTGTTTTACGGGTACGCCTTTGGACGCGTCTTCCGGTTGGGGCCCGCCGCGGTCACGGGGTATGCCGTCTTGATATTCACGCTTCAGATTGTGGTCTGCGCGTGGTGGGTGCGCCGGTATCGCTTCGGTCCGGTCGAATGGCTATGGCGCGGGTTGACGTACGGTCGGTTCTCCGTCATGCGGGCGCGCACCTGATCGTCGTCGTGGCCCGGCGCTGTGCAGGACTGGCGTGGCGTTGAGTGTTCCCGTCGGCGCTCCGGTACCGCGATCCGGCGGCAGGCGTGTTGTACCGTCACGTAGGTTTCTTCGCGTGGTGAGATCAAGGTACGTTCACCATCCTGCTGGTGAGGAGCCCGTCGTCCGCAGCTCGCGGTCGCGTCTCGCTGACGCTCGACGCATTCCGGTCGAGCCCTGGCGGTTGTCCGCGTCCCTGAGGAGCCCTGCCCTTCGACTGCGCTCAGGACATGCGAAGCAGGGCGTCTCGAAGGGCGCGGTCTCGCTCGGATCCGGTTGCACTTTGGTGTCTCTGAGGGCCACTCCTGGAACCTCTGACCGGGCTCTTTCACCTCTCTCGGTGCGCCGTGCTCCGCGAGCTGCTCGCCGTCCCGCCACGAAACACCTCTTTCGGTGGGGTTGTAACGATGGCATTCTCAGGCAATCGGCCAGCCTAGTGAACGGCGCGCGCTGTGCGGCTGAGAGGAGCTATGGGAGATGGGTAGCGCGAGACAATCATTAGTTGGGCGGAACACGGGCGAGTACACTGCCCCACGAAATCATCGACGCTAAGGCGTACATGAGATACTCGCGATTGACATTGCTCGTACTGGTATTCTGTTGCGGGCCGTCACCTGAACCGCAGGACCGTCCGCCGATCATCGACATGCACCAACACGCAGTGGCCGTGACGTTCTGGGGAGTGCCGGATCCTGAATGGTTCTCACTCACCCCGCCGCGCGCGGAAAGCGACGAGGCGATGATGACCGAGACGCTTGCAGCCATGGAGCGATTCAACGTAGTCAAGGCCGTCTTCAGCGGCACTGAGCGCTTTGTGGAGGCGTGGCACCAAGCGGCGCCGGAGCGAGTGCTTCGCGGGACGAACTTCGCGTCGGCCTGCGGAGATCAACGGATGGCGCAGCTGCGGCAATTCCACGTGGACCGCGGATATGAAGTCATGGGGGAGATCTCCTGGCAGTTTGCTGGGATCCCACCGAACGCTCCGGAGGTCGACGCGTGCTTTGCATTGGCTGAGGAGCTCGACATACCGATGGGCATCCATCTTGGCTTGGGGTTCCCCGGCGCGGCGTACTCGACGGGCTATCGGGCGGAACTCGGTCGGCCGTTGCTATTGGAAGACGCCCTGGTGCGGCATCCGACGGTGCGAGTGTACCTCATGCATGCCGGCTGGCCCATGCTGGATGAGACGATTGCCTTGATGCACAACCATGAGCGGGTTTACGCTGACATCTCGTTAATCAATTGGATGTTGCCGCTCCGTGCGTTCCATGAGTACTTCAGGCGGTTGGTGGAAGCCGGGCTCGCGGATCGGTTGATGTACGGTTCCGATGCTGGCGTGTGGCCGCAGGCCATTGGTCTGTCAATCGAGGCTGTGGAAGCGGCTGAGTTTCTTGAGCCTGAGCAGCGACGAGACATCTTCTACAACAATGCTGCGCGCTTCTTGAGAATGGAGAACTGACTTGACTTCTCTGCTTGTTCCGCGTTACACGCCCACGCCCTGCAGCCGCCGAGCGCACTCGTTTTGATAAGGAATGAGCATGAGCACTTTACTCGACGAAGGACGTCCGAGATTGCGATGAAAGGCTGGCTGCCGAGAACTGCGCTCCTGGGTTTCCTCATGCTGCTCGTTGCCGTCGGCTTCGTGGCCTGGGAGTGGCGATCCCGAAATATGTTCCGCGATACGTGGGATCGTTGGTTCACGGCAGAGATGCGGACGAATCTCCGCCGGATCGCGGAGGCGGAGATGACCTATCACGCCGCACACGGCACGTACACCGATGATATCGAGGCTCTGGACTTTGCCATCTTCGATCCCGATTCCTCAGTCAGGCTCCTCGTCAATAGTGCGGACTCCACGCGGTTTCTTGGCCTAGCCACCCACGCGCTTATTTCCCGCCGATGCTCGGTGACTGTGCGGCGTGCTGTAGGGGACACCGTGTTCCATCTTGACGGGCCGTGGTGTACGGAGAACTCTCGCTATACGGCGAAGTACGACTCGTTTCGTACCGCCATGAAGGCGAGGGCTGCAGCCGAGCGGTGGGGGGAGCGCAGATGAACTTAGGCACTTGGTAGGTTGCGGGATGGCCTGGCGCAGCCTATCACGCCCATGCAGGAGGCGGCGCTGTCCCTTTGAACTCCCCGGGCTTTGCATGTAGCGTAGGCAGTTAGACCGCTCAAAGGAACTCGACACGGAGACAAAGAAGAAACTTCGCAGCCTGAGATGGCTTCGTTGACGCGGCGCGATCGGATGTCACCCCCCGCCAGTGCCCGCGCACCGTTCCTCGCGCGCGTCATGATGTTCGCCGCCGCCGCCGCTATCGTGCTCCTCTTCTTCGCCTACTACGCCCACGTCTGGCGCAGTTTCACCGCAGCCTTCGCCGTGTGCGTGCAACCGTTCTGCGATTTCCAAGATTATTACTACCCGATGGGAGAGGCGATATTCCGTACGGAATTACCCGTGGAGGGCTTTCTCTATTCCCCCTTCATCGCCATCCTCCTGGCGGTATTCCCCCCGCTCGGACTCAACGCGTCGCTCGTTCTCTGGGGTATCCTGCAGGTTCTCTCCGTCATTCTCTACCTTGTTCTCTTCCGCCGACTCGTCCCTGCCGGGCTGCCCATTCAACTTCTCTTCGTTGCACTCGTCCTTTGCTCGTTCCCCTTGCTACTCAACTACGTTGGGGGGCAGGTGAGTGTCTTCATCATGGTGGGCCTCTTGGGTTTGCTCGTTCTCTACGAGCGCGGCCACCGTGTGGCTGCCGCCGCACTTTTCGCCTTGGCGGTCAGCTTCAAGTTTTATCCGCTCATCTTTCTCGCAGCTTTCGGGGCCCGTCGCGACGCTCGATTTCTCCTGTTCGTGATCATCGCGTGTTGCGCGTTTCTCTTAGTGGTTCCCAGCGTCCTCTTGGGCGTCGGTGATACGTTCGGCTTCTACGGCGGCCTATTCGACCAGTTCCGTGAGTCCGAATGGGTCGTCGCCAATCCACACTCGCAGTTTCTTCCGCACTTCGTTCTTCGTATGGTGAGTGCGGCGGGACACGACGCGCACGCCTATCTTCCGCTCCTGCACCTGATTTCATACGGCGTTGCAGCCGCCAACATGGGATTGCTCTTTCTGGTTCAGCGCGCGCGCCTGCACCATGCCAATCTGTGGAGCTTCGTAATTCTCTTCCTTACTATCCCCTTCGTTCTGAAAACGTCATGGCCACATGACTTCTTTTACCTCCCCTTCGCCCAGGCTTTCCTGGCTTGGCACCTTCTGGGAAATCGAACTGGCGCGAGCGGGTGGCGAGAGCGGACTTCCCGCCAGCACATTGCAGTGACGTTCTTTCTTCTTCTACCGTCGATCTTCGTCTCCAACGTCGTCTTCTTAAATCTGTTCGACAACTTCTCCGGTTATGGCTTCGCTGGTTTCCTTTTTTGGGCGAACCTGCTCCTCCTGATTGCGTCATATGTGGAGCTGCTGCCGCCCGCGCTGCGGCGGTTCCGCGGGGTGGATGTGGAGCACGGACGCAATGCCCCTATGAACCGCCCCGCTGTTGCTGGTGACTCTAGCTCGTGAGAGGTTGGTGTCGTGCGCGCTGGAAGGGGCGGGTAGCAAGGAATTGTGGCTGCAAGTCCGGCAACCTGCCGGAATCAGGGGCCCGCCGTCGTTCCTCGCTGCCGCTCGGAACGTTCTGGTCGAGCCCCGGCGGGGCAACTCGCTATCGCTCGAGGCTTTCCCGCACCGCGCCACCCCGGCTGGGCCCCGTTTCGCCCTGATCCGCCCGGGCCCTTCCTGACGAACGCCCTGCGGCGTCTCCTCAGGACAGGCGGGCAGGCGGGCTGACCCTTCCCATGCGGCCCCCAACCTGCATATTCCTAGTACCATTATAGGAATTAGCCCGTAGGGGAGTGACGGCGTCGTCCGCAGTCCAATCCCGCCAAGTGCTTAGTTGTGGGCCTTTTAGGCCACCGAACGACTGAGTGTCATCGCTGTTGTCCCCCTTTAGAGGAGAAACCATCGTGAGCCCTACCCCCCTTCCTGCCACTGAATCCGCATCGCGGCGTGCCCCGCTCGGCACGTGCGCGGTCTCGAGTGTGGCCCTGCTGTTAGTGCTTGGCTGCTCGGGAGAGTCACAGCGGGCGCTCGGTGCTGTTGCCCATGTGGGTGCCGCCACGGCGTCGTCCTACGCGGAGTTTGATGCGGTGGGAACGCCCCAGGCCATTGGCCTGGTTTTCTCCTCGAATTTCTTCGACGAATTGCCCACCCA
>JBDHDY010000089.1:0-9266 GCA_039591275.1 Gemmatimonadota bacterium
GGCGCTGGATCGGTCAGGTCGTCCGCGGGAACATAGATCGCCTGAACTGATGTGATCGATCCCTTCTTGGTAGAGGTGATCCGTTCCTGGAGGTCGCCCATCTCTGTAGCGAGGGTAGGCTGGTAGCCTACGGCACTCGGCATCCGGCCGAGGAGGGCGGACACTTCCGATCCAGCCTGGGTGAAGCGGAAGATGTTGTCGATGAAGACGAGCACGTCTTGGCCCTCACGGTCGCGGAAGTACTCTGCGACGGTGATCCCGGAAAGCCCGACCCGTAACCTGGCACCCGGCGGTTCGTTCATCTGTCCGTAGATGAGCGCCGTGGATTTGAGCACCCCGCTCTCTTTCATCTCCAGGTAGAGATCGTTCCCCTCCCGGGTCCGCTCCCCCACACCGCAGAAGACCGACCGACCGCCATGCCCCATCGCGACGTTATTGATGAGCTCCATGATTATGACGGTCTTCCCGACGCCGGCACCGCCGAATAGGCCGATCTTGCCGCCTTTGACGAAGGGCGCGAGCAGGTCGACGACTTTGATGCCCGTCTCAAAAACCTCGGTCTTCGGCTCGAGTGTCGAAAAGTGCGGAGCCTTCCGGTGAATGGGCCAACGCTCAGCATCCTCGGGGATCGCCGGACCATCGTCCACCGGATCGCCGATCACGTTGAGAATGCGCCCAAGGGCGGGCTCGCCAACGGGAATCGTGATAGGACCTCCGGTGTCCAGCGCTTCCATGCCGCGCACCACGCCGTCGGTGGTGCTCATGGAGACGGCTCGGACCTGGTTTCGTCCGATGTGCTGCTGCACCTCGGCCACGAGCCGAACCGGTGGGCTGCCGTTCCCCGGGTCGTTGATCTCCAGGGCGGTGAGGAGCTCGGGTAGCTGTTCAGGCCCGAACTCGACGTCAAGCACCGGACCGATGACTTGAACAACTTTTCCGACGTTCTTTGTCGACTTCTCTGCTGCCATGGATTTCTCTATCCTTTCAGAGCCTCAGCGCCGCCCACGATCTCTGCGATTTCCTGAGTGATCTGGGCTTGACGTGCCCGGTTGTAAGTGCGGCGGAGGACATCCAACATATCACCGGCGTTATCGGTCGCGCTCTTCATGGCCGTCCGGCGAGCCCCGTGCTCCGACGCAGCCGTTTCCACGAGAGCTCGGAACATCTGGTTGCGCACGTAAAGCGGCAGGATAGCCTCAACAATCGCCTCCGCCGACGGCCGTAGAATGTAGTTGGCGACTATGTTCTGCTCTGGCTCATCCCCAGCCGAACTCGCCTTAACGTCACCGCCGCTGACCCCACCAAGTTCGACAGGAAGAACGCGCACTGTCGTCGGCGGCGTGCGCAACGGACTCACGAACCGCGCGTATACGATTTCGACCGCATCGAGCTCCCCCGAGACAAATCGCCCGACCAACGGGTCGATGAACGCCGTCGCATGCTCCATCGTTGGCTGATCGCCACTCTCTTCGTGCTGCGAGGCGAGCGTACGACCCAGGTAATTGAAGTGTCCAATGCCCTTCCGGCCGATAAGATGGAGCTCCACTTCGGTGCCTTCACCTTCAAATGCGGCCACGCGCGCCTTGGTCGTCTTGATGAGGTTGGCGTTGAAGGCTCCGCACAAGCCACGGTTGCTGGTCAGGCCGACTACCGCCGCTCGCTTGACGACCTCGGCCTGCCGCAGCATGGGAAATCGCTCGGCCAGCTCCGGGTCGTGGAGACCGCTGATCACCTCGGCAAGAGCCTTGGCGTAGGGACGGCTGGCCACGACACGGTCCTGCGCGCGCTTCAGCTTGGACGTGGCCACCATTTCCATCGTTTTGGTGATCTTGCGCGTGTTCTCGACGGATTTGATCCGTCGGCGCAATTGGCGGATCTGTGCCATCTACGCAAGCGCCTTGAAGTTTGCGATAGCCTTCTTGAGATCCGCCTCCAGCGAGTCGCTGAGTTCTTTCTCGGCCGCGATTCGCTCGAGCACCGTTGGGTGGTGTGAGTTGAGGAACATCTGGAAATCTTCTTCCCACTTCTTCACGTCATGCACCGCCACGTCATCCAAATATCCGTTCGTTACAGCATAGATGATCGCAATCTGTTTCTCGACCGGCATGGTCTGATACTGCGGCTGCTTGAGCACCTCAACGATCCTGGCGCCCCGCTCCAACTGTCGCTGTGTCGCCTGATCGAGCTCGGAGCCGAACTGAGCAAACGCCTCCATCTCCCGATATTGCGAGTACTCGAGTCGCAGTCGGCCCGCCACCTGCTTCATCGCTTTTACCTGCGCGTTGCCACCCACCCTGGACACCGAGATGCCCGGATTGATCGCCGGACGCACATTGGAGTAAAACAGATCAGTCTCGAGAAAGATCTGCCCGTCCGTGATGGAAATGACGTTGGTCGGGATGTACGCAGACACGTCGCCCGCCTGCGTTTCGATCACGGGAAGCGCCGTCAGCGACCCACCACCACGCGCATCATCCAGCTTGGCTGCCCGCTCTAGCAGGCGAGAGTGGAGATAGAAAACGTCCCCGGGATACGCCTCTCGACCTGGTGGGCGGCGCAGCACCAAGGACATCTGCCGATATGCGGCTGCATGCTTCGACAGGTCGTCGTAGATACACAGGGTGGCTCCACCCTCGTCGTACATGAAATGCTCAGCCATCGTGCAACCGGCGTATGGCGCCAGGTAGAGCATCGGAGCCGGATCAGACGCATTGGCGGCGACCACGATCGTGTAATCCATGGCGCCATGCTCCTTGAGTTTCTCGACCACCGACGCCACGGTTGAACTCTTCTGACCAATGGCCACGTACACGCAGATGACGTCCCCGCCCCGCTGGTTGATGATGGTATCGACCGCGATGGCTGTCTTGCCTGTCCCGCGATCGCCAATGATGAGCTCCCGCTGCCCCCGCCCAATGGGAATCATGGAGTCGATTGGCTTGATGCCCGTTTGCAGCGGTTCATGCACCGGACGGCGCGCCACGATACCAGGTGCCTTCGACTCAACCTTACGAAACTTGTCCGTCTTGACCGGCCCCATCGCGTCCAGGGGATTGCCAAGCGGATCGACCACCCGGCCGACCAAAGCCTGCCCGACCGGCACCTCCAGCACCCGGGCGGTGCGCCGCACCTCGTCACCCTCTCTGAGCTGGAGGTAATCCCCTAGGATGACAGCGCCGATGCTATCCTCCTCGAGATTGAGCGCGAGTCCGGTGACCGTTTCTCCGGTTTCGGAAGACGTGAACTCGAGCATCTCGCCAGCCATGGCGGATGTCAGCCCGTAGACTCGGGCGACCCCGTCTGCCACCTCGAGAATCGTTCCCACTTCCTGGATATCGAGCCCAGCGAGGTCCGCCGCCTCGATCTCTCGGAGGAGAACGTCCTTCAATTCACCCGGTCGAAGAATCGTTTCGTTGCTCATGAACGCCGTTTTTCGCTTGGTTCTGGGATTCTGACACGAAGATTGTGAAAAATATCACAAACAACTGCCCCGGCAACCTCCGGGGATTCCGCTGCTACAACCTACTGCGGGTACGCCCGAACAAGAACCGCTTAACGATGCCCAGAGCGCCGAGCGGCGATAGCGCACTGGCCCGCACTCCCACCAGGCGTTGTGCGCTAGTTCCCAGGTGGCTCGCCGAGGAGTAGCCCAACACTCTCGCGACGGCTGAGACTGTATAGCCAGGGTTGGCCAGCAAGTCCGCGGCGCAAACCAGTCGCACGAGGTCGATGACCCGCTTGAGGTTCGGCGCACCGCCGCCCGCAAACTCCCTGGAGAGGTGTTCTCTGGTCACGCCGAGCACCTTGGCCAGCTCGGTCGCAGTGGTGCGCATTCCCGCCCGACCAAGCACCTCCTCCCAAACCCGGCGCTGCACCGGCTCGGTCAGACGGAGAAGCTCGGGCGCCCGATCCAGCGCGGCGCGCCGCACGGCACTGGCCGAGTGGCTAGCGACGAGTTCACCGGAGACCGCGTCGTCCACTCCGTCCACTAGCATCCCCCGGAAGCCGGCGGCTGCGCAGGCCGCAAGCAAGCGCCCATCGTCCGGCCCGAACGCGCTGAACGCGAATATCGGGATCCGGGGGTACAACTCTGCCAGTTGTAAGGCAGCCGTTACTAGACCGTCTCGAACGTCCAGCACGATCGCGTCCACCAGGGCCTCTCCCAACACTCGGCGCACCTTTTGGGCAGAGGTGCATGTCACCAGGCGGGGGCCGGGACGAGGCAGGCCACGGCGGAGCGCCGCCCGAACGCCCGCGTTCCGGTGCACCATCGGGATGACCGCCACGTTACCTCCGAGGGGCCGATGCCTCTCGCCCGAGGCGCATCACGATCCCGTTGGCATTTGCCAAGACCGCCCTCGTGTTTTCGAAAGTGAGCTTTCGCCTGGCCTCGGCATAAACGCACCAGCGGCACTCATGAATGCCCTCCTCAACCTGGGGGCGTACAGCGGTCCTGGTCGTCTCGAAGAGGAAGTAGCAGCACCGTTTGTGCACTTGGACCCGGCGGTCGCGAAAGACCCAATCGATCTCCGTAATGGGGCCGTGGGCCACCGCTTCGTCCACACCAGTCTCCTCCCGCAACTCCCGGCTGGCTGCTTCGAGTTGGGACTCATTCCGCTCGATATGCCCTTTCGGGAATCCCCAATTTCCATGACTGTCGTGGATGATCAGATATCGCACACCGGCGGCGTTCGGTGAGAACACGACGGCGCCGGCACAGATCTCCTGGCGCGTACGCGGCATTAGAAGACGGAAAACTTGAAGTATTTGCGGGGATTGGCGCGAATGTCGGAGATCAACTCCCGGAATTCTGCTACGGCTTTGCTCGCCTCCACGTAGAGCGTGGAATCGCCGACCAGCCGCCCGATGGTTCCTTGCCCGTCCTGGAGCCGGCTGAAAACGGAATCCGTGCTCCCGATGATTCGCTCGAAGCTTCCCTGGCGCGCGTTGATGAGAGCGATCAACTCGCGAAAGTCTGCCACGGACTGGCGCAGGTCCGTCGATACTTCGGCAGTGTTGGTGATGATTGTGTCGAGCCGGCCTTCGACGGTGGCCGAATCGATGCGGGCCATGGTGCGTTGGAAGGAACTAGCAGCGTCCGATACGATTCCGCTCGTGACCCGCACGCTTTCGGTAACCTCGCCGAGCACCTCGGTCTGGTCGATGGTGAATTCGTTGATCTGATCTGCCACCTCGTGGAACTCGCGGATCGACCGCTGGAGATTCAGTACGGCTTCGTCGTCGAAGGCGGTCTCGATTCGTGAGGAGAAGCCCGCAATGTCGCTTGCGATACGGCCCGCTTGCGCAGTGAGCTGCCCGATGTCCGGCAGCGTGGCCCCCGGCCAGGCGTCGTCCCCGACGGCCGCTGCGGCCTCAAGCTCACGAAGCACGTTGGGATCACCACCGCGGATCTCTTGGAGGTCGACGATGCTGGCCTGCCACTCGCCGAAGAGCGATGCGGAGGCCGCCACGATGGCCGGTGCGGCGGGAAGTACGACGTCGGGATGGATTTGCAGCAGGGTCTCGACCCAATGCCCCTCAGCCAGGCGGATCTCTTCCACTCGACCGACTCGCACGCCTCGCAACACGACGGGACTGCCGACGTTCAGTCCCCCCACAGTGCGGAAGCGTGCGGGCAGCAGGGAACCGCCCTGACCGAGATAGCTTTCCGAGAGCCAAAAGGCGCTGGCCACCATCAAGACCAGAAAGACGAGGATGGTCGCACCAACGACCACTTCATCGCGGCCCTTCACGCGCCTGCACCTGCCGAGAGCCGATCGCTCTCACTCCCGGCCTCCGGCCGGCCCTCGATGAACTGTCGCACGATGGGATCGTGGGTTCGCTGGACTTGCTCAACGGTGCCAACCTGACGGATCTGGCCCCGGTACAGCATCGCCATGCGGTCCCCAACGGTGTAGGCGCTCTTGAGGTCGTGCGTCACGACCACCCCCGTAACACCGAGCTTTTCACGCGTGCGAACGATGAGTTGATCGATCACGGCCGACGTGACCGGATCGAGGCCCGTCGTCGGCTCGTCGTACAGGATGTACTTTGGCTTCAAGGCAATCGCTCGCGCAATGCCCACGCGCTTGCGCATCCCCCCCGACAACTCGGCCGGCATGCGGTCCTCCGTCTTCTGGAGGTCCACCAGGTCGAGAGACTCCAACACCCGCTCTTCGATGACGGACGGCGAGAGACCCCGCCGCTTGAGACCCAGGGCGACGTTCTCGCGCACGGTCATGGAATCAAAGAGGGCGGCGAACTGGAACACATATCCGATCTTCGACCGGAGGTCCGTCAACCCGTCACGGTCCAGCAGGTGTACGATCTGGCCGTCCACTTCGACCTCACCGGCGTCCGGCTGGAGCAATCCCACAGCATGCTTCAGGGCGACGCTCTTACCCGTGCCGGAGTACCCCATGAGCACCACGGTCTGCCCTTCAGGCACCTCGAGCGAGAATCCCTCCAGTACGTGCTTCGATCCAAAGCTCTTGGTCAGGTTTCGGAACAAGATCACCGCGTGAACCACTCCCACTCTGTCTCACAAAAGTACGACCGCCCAGAAAGCATCCAGTACTAGAATCGTCGCCGCGCTCACCACCACCGCTTCCGTGGCGGCGCGACCCACTCCCTCGGCGCCCCCCCGGACACGCAGACCCTTGACGCACCCGATAAAGGCAATGATCAGGCCAAACGACACACTCTTGACCAGACCGAACCAGAGATCTTTGAACTGGTAGAACTGTCTGAGGCCTTTGACGAATTCCACCGTAGCGATATCCAGAATGTTGATGGACGAAATCCAGCCGGTCACGATTCCGGCAGCCACCGCGATCGCGACCACAATGGGGAACATCACGGCCGCTGCCAATACCCTGGGAATGACGAGATACGCATTCGAGTCGTAGGCGAGGGTCTCGAGGGCGTCTACTTGCTCGGTCACCCGCATCGTCCCCAGCTCGGCGGCGATGTTCGCACCCACCCGCCCGGCGAGCACAAGACCGGTGAGCACCGGTCCCAGCTCCAACATGAGGGTTTTGCCCACGAGCGTACCGACAAAGTAGAGCGGGGCAAGACCCGTCAAGGTGTATGACGCCTGAAGCGCCAGGACGACGCCCGTGAACGAGGCGATGAAGACGGCCACAGGAATCGATGCGACGCCAATCCGCCTCATTTGCGGCACGGTGAGTGGGCCCCACACCCCAACCTCCTTCAAACTTCCCAGCACCCCCCACAAAAAGCCACCGATCTCCCCCGCCGTGGAGAGCCATCGGTGGACTCGTGTCGCCAGAAGATTATACACCACACGAATTTAGAGCCCACAACACAACGAGGCCAGGGCAATGCCCTGGCCTCGTGAGCTATGGTATGTCCTGGAAGATCAGGCGGCGAAACTCGCCAGCGCCTTTCCAACCTCTCCTTCCCGAAGGCGCTTCAGCGCTCGGTCCCTGAGCTGCCGCACGCGCTCGCGGGTGACCCCAAGCATTCCACCGATTTCCTCCAAGGTGTGTTCGCGTCCACCATCGAGACCAAAGTACAACCTGAGCACCTTGGCATCCCGAGGCGGAAGCGTCTTGAGCGCCTCTTCGACCTCATCGGTCAAAAACCGATCCATCGTCTTCTCTTCCGTATCGGGAAGATCTTCCGCGATGAACCGCTCGATGAGCGACCGATCGCCGTCTGGCTCCAGCGGCGCATCGAGACGCACCTCTCCGGTATTCAGTGCGGCGAGTGACTGCACTACCTCGAGGGACAGCCCGGTCGCCTCGGAGATTTCCTCTGGCGTGGGCTCGCGACGGAGTTCCTGACGCAGAGCTTCAGCTGTCCGTACAATCTTCGACAAGTCCGCCGTGCGGTTTAGAGGCACTCGAACCGTGCGCCCCTGCCGGGCCAGCGAGGCGAGGATCGCCTGGCGGATCCACCACACAGCGTACGAGATGAATTTGACTCCTTGATCGGGGTCGAACTTCCTGGCTGCCGTCAACAACCCCACATTGCCCTCGCCGATGAGGTCGGTGAGGGGCAGTCCCCGATTCTGGTATTTCTTTGCCACCGAGATCACGAAGCGGAGGTTCCGCTTGGCGAGCTCCTGCATCGCTTCGCCATCACCGGCGCGCACCTTTCTCGCCAAGGCAATTTCTTCTGGCGGCGTCAGCAAGGGCGTCTTGCTGACCTCAAACAGGTACTGGTCGAGAAGGTCGCGGTCCGCTTCATTGACAGCGATGGCCGGCGCCGGTCGACGACGCCGCTTCCTGCGTACTTTCGGTTGGGTCATGACCATCCTTGAGATTAGTGACACGCCATAATACCCGGGCGTGACGGTCCTAAATACACCTACGATTCGTACCCCGTTGCGGTTTCCAAGGTTCACCGCTTTCGGGGGGTCCTCGGTTGACACCTTCGCAGCCCCCGGCTAGCTTGCCGGGTTGCCTGGGGGGCCGTTCCAAGGAACCGTAGAATATAGGAAATAGCCGCCCAAATGGGAATACGGGGGCGTAGCTCAGTTGGGAGAGCGCGTGAATGGCATTCACGAGGTCAGGGGTTCGATTCCCCTCGCCTCCATTATCGAAACCGGGTATCTTGGCAAAACGGGCCCACCAACGGGGCCTTCCACGCGGGAATAGCTCAGTTGGTAGAGCACAACCTTGCCAAGGTTGGGGTCGCGGGTTCGAGTCCCGTTTCCCGCTCTCGGAGGTAGGGCTAAAGCCCTGACCCACTTGACCTTACGCGGCTGAAGCCGCTGAATCGACGCGGGGTGGAGCAGTCTCGGAAGCAGAGCTAAAGCTCTGACTCCTTTGACCTTACGCGGCTGAAGCCGCTGAATCGACGCGGGGTGGAGCAGTCTGGTAGCTCGCCGGGCTCATAACCCGGAGGTCGCGGGTTCAAATCCCGCCCCCGCTACTTGGCGCCGCCGTGCCCACCAGGGCCCGGCGGCGTCTTCATCAACAGCGATCAGCACAGCTCGCAGCACGGAAACCACCCCTCCGACCACTGAGCGTGGGCGTTTAATCTTCGGTGGCCTCCCGCATCCGCCGGGAAGCCTGGCATTCTAGACTCAGCACCCGACACCGCTCGAGCCACTAATCCCGGCAGTGAGCCCATGGAGTAGGAGAGACCAACATGCGTGCTACCCTTGGAAACCGCGATCCAGAGCTGGGGCAGTCATGAGCCGTGGGCCGATGGCGGGCAAGCGGGTCGTGGTCACTCGCCCGAGGGGGCAGGCAGAGGCCCTGGGAAGAGCGCTCACCGAGCACGGTGCCGAGCCG
>JBDHDY010000090.1:0-9223 GCA_039591275.1 Gemmatimonadota bacterium
CCAATCCGCTTTTCCGCGGCGGCGCGGGTGCTGATGTAGCATGCGCCACACGTGTTGTTGCAGGTGAACTGTCGCTTCATCGTCGGCTGATCATCGAAATACGCCATCACCATCGCGCACGGCGTCAACCGACCGTCCGGATTCACCACCAGGAAACGCTCCCCTGCCATACAGCCACCTATGTGCCCCTTACACAGGAACTCGTAGTACCTGCGCAAGGACTTTTCGGAAGTGAACACCGGCTTCCCTTGACGCTTGAGGTCGATGACTTCCTCAATTGCCTGGCGGAGTCCTTCCTTAGACCCATTTTGCTGGACCAGGCCGCCCGGCTCGTCTACTCTCAACATAGAATAGGCTGAGAAATTGATCATCGTCCCCCAACGCTCAGCGAGGAGCACCATGTCCGCGAGGTCTTTGTAATTCCAGGCCGTAATGCAGCAGTTCAGCGTGACATCCTCAATGTCCCCGATTCGAGCGCACTCCGGAATCACCTCGTCCATATGCTCGAACAGTCCGGGGATTCGCCGGAACTGGCTGTGTCGATCGTCGGGAAAATCAATGGAGACCGAGAGCTGATGCATGCCTGCACGCTTCAGCCGCAAAAAGCGGTCGGGCGTCAGCTGCGATGCGTTCGTCACCACGACCACCCACGGCAAGCGACCCGGGTTGGCGACCGCCCGCACGATATCGTCGAGGTCGCCACGCGCGAGCGGCTCACCCCCCGAGATGTTGACGACTGGAGACCGCATCGTGCGCCAGATCTTCGCGTATCCAGCAGGATCCAGGCGTGTCTCCTTAATCGGTCCTCCCCAATTGCAGTGCCAGCAATTGGCCGTACATGCGTGCGTCACCTCGAACGACACGGTGAGCGGCTGCTTGCGCAGCATGTTCCGGATCCCCGCACCCGCCATGCGAAGCGCCATGCCTCTATCTACGTTCATGAACCTCCCCGGCGAAAAAAGCGCTCGTCGTGGATTGGAAGAAGCGCCCGATAAGAAGCATCGATTCGAACAGCACTCACCTCTGGAGTTGCGTCCCAGAAGAGGTGCAGCGAAACTACGAGGCCTGCTGGCCGGAATCAAGTCGATTTGCTCGCACACACGTCACCGGAGGTGCACCCTTGAGCAGAAGCTGTCCATCTTGTGGGGTCTCGCTGGCGGCCCTCGCAGTGCGGTGCACCTGCGGCGCCGAACTCCCCGAAGCGCGCGACAGCAGATCCCACCCCGAAGAACCCAGGTGCGCAGTCTGCAGCACACCAATGGGGCTCATGGAGCAACAGTGCCCGTCTTGCAAGGCGTCAGGCTACCCTGCCATGCGGGCCAGAATGGGTAAGAAGAGTCAACGCGCGGGCGACGAGCTCAAGAAATGAGGGGTGGACGGCGGCAGTGCCACTGGTGCCGGTAGCTTTCAGCTAACTGGTCCTCGCCTCACCTCGGCCGGCGGCGCCGACCCCGCCGATTCCTCAAGCTCTCCTCGAGAAGCTCGGCAACCGGAATCGCCACTCGGGGGCCGAACACGTCCCTCAGCGGCAGCGTCAGCACCTCCAATGGGGGGCCGCGTTGCCCGTCACGCCCATCCCGTCCGGCAGCGCCATCCGGGCCCCCGCTACCCTCGGCCCCCGCGGCACACCGTCGGGCATCGGCTGGCTCCGCGGCCCCTCCCTCTCCACCCTGGCCTCCCTTTCCACCTCCGCCACCCGAGCCCCCAGGCCCACCCGGGTTCGCCCAGGCCACCAGGCCAGCCAGAAACGGCTCCTCCTCGGGCGCAAACACCGTTATCCGGCCTCCACGGCCCCCGCGGCCCCCAGGCCCGCCGTTGCCCCCAGCGCCCCCAGCACCACCGGGGCTCCCCGGACACCCCGGCTCACCATCGGCCCCATCAGAGCCGTCCTCGCCGCCAGCCCCCCGCCCGCCCGCTCCGCCCCGGGCAGTGATGGCAACCCAATCCGACGGCGGTACCCGATCCGCGTCCGCCAGCACATAGAATGGGGGAGCGTGCCCGACCTCAATGCCCACCACTAGCAGCCGCTCATGGAAAGGCGACGGCAGAATACCCAACCGCACGGTGATGTCCGGACCGTTGCCGCCGGACGCGCCCCGACGTCCCACGGAGCCCGAGAACCTGAACACGGGACGGACGCAGCTGTACTCCGGAGGTACGACGGCAGATCCGTTCGCAGCAGGCTTCACACGGAGAAACGCGCTCAGCCGGAAGCCATGTGACACCGTCCGCAGCGGATCGGCGGCCGCCTCCCAATGACCATTCTTGAGCGCGGTAGCGTCGGGACTCGATCGTCCCAGCATGATGACGTGGAGTGGCGGCGGGTTGTCCCGATCATACTCTGTCGAGAACGGGATCTCCGATCCATCATCCAGCACGGCGGCGTACGAAGCCGGTATCCGCGCGCCGGGACAAGCGCCCTGCGGGGTGTCGATCCTGATCTGCTGGATCCGGGCGGTCAAACCCGGATCGGGAGCGAGATCGGCCGGAGGGCCTTTAGAACAACCGACGCTCACCAGAACTGGCCAGAGCACCGCCAACACAGGGCCTCGCTTGGATACTCGCTCTATGGTTTTCATCCGCCCCTCGTATGCATTTCGCGGTGGGGATCGGCACGGAGGCTTGCGACTTGGTACAGGGTGCCCCGAGCGTGCGTCGCAATGCGCTCCTCCGCCCCGCGGTCCAGGCGCTGTCGCCAACGCTCCGCTACAGCCGCAGCGATCTCGTCGTCGGAAGCACCTTCGCGAAGCGGCTTCCGCAGGTCCAGCCCTTGATCGGCGTACAGGCACAGGTAGAACATGCCATCCGCCGTCAGGCGAGTCCGGTCACAGGTCCCGCAGAACGGAGCAGTCGTCGATGCCACGATCCCGAATGTCCGGCCGTCGGGCAGCCGATACCGCTGCGCCGGCGCGCTCGGGTCAGCAGCAGCCATGGGCTCGATGACACCGTAGCGGGCGGTCAACGCCTCGAGGATCTCGTCACGAGAAACGACCTTGTCCCAAGACCACTCCGTTGCGCCGCCTACATCCATGTACTCGATATAACGCAGCTCGATACCACGAGACGTCGCAAACTCAAGGAGGTCCGCCACCTCGTCATCGTTGAAACCGCGAACGATCACGGCATTCATCTTCGAGCCGGCGAACCCTTCGCGACGCAAGGCCTCGATGCCACTCGTTACATCAGCGAGCTTGGAGCTCCGGGCAAACTGCTGGAACCGCTGTTCCTGCAGTGTATCGAGGCTGACCGTGATGCGGCCCAGTCCGGCCTCCTTGAGATCGGCCGCATGCCGCGCGAGTAGCACCGCGTTGGTTGTCAGGGCGAGGTCCACCCCGGCAAAGTTTTGCGACAACATCTCGACCAGCTTTGGTAGGCCGTGTCGTAGCAGCGGCTCACCGCCGGTGATCCTCACCTTCTCGACGCCTGAGCCACGAGCGATGCCCACGAATCGTACGATTTCCTCGAAGGAAAGAATCGATGCCTTGGGAAGCCAGGTGTATTTCTCCTCAGGCATGCAATACTGGCATCGCAGGTTGCATCGATCGGTGACTGAGATTCGCAGACTTCTCATGGGCCGACCGAAGCCATCCCTGTTCGCTCCGGAGGTCAACGCGGCACCCCTGATATCACCAAGGCACACACCTTCCACATTCGAGACAGACAACGCAGCGAGGGCCGTTCGACACGGGCAAGCTCGCCAGAGCGCTAACCTTTGCCGCACCACCGATCCCAACCATAGTGGCGCCCCGTGCTGCGAGCAACCACGCCATTTCGCCTATCGTAAGCAAGACACTGGACCGCGGCGCGCGACTCACAAAGGCCACAAGTCAGCTCGATCCGGCGCTCTTCGAGATCCGGCCGCGGACAAACCAGCGCCCCAACGCGACGAGGCCGAATCCCAGGGCGGCCGCGCTCAACCCTAGAAAGTTGGGCGTCAGTGGCCCGATCTCGACACCTAGGGCGGTCACCGCAATGCCGGCGGCGATCGACGCCAACGCCTCAGGTGCGCCGGCCTTTCCGGAATAGAGAGCAACGATGACGGGCACAAACAGGCATGCCGCCACCAGGCCGTAGAAGATCTTCAGCGCATCCACCACCGAGGGCGAGATCACGGCCAGCCCGACCGCCGCGGCAGCACCGCTCATGGCCGCAATCCTGGCCACCAACAGCAGGCGCGCGTCCGACGCTCCCGGATCCAGAAAGCGGCGGTAGAGATCTTTGGAGAGCGATGTGGCAAGCATGAACAGAATCGCATCCGCCGAGCTGAGGTCCGCAACGAACAGCGCACCCAGGCCTACGGCCCCCACGACGAGTGGCACGTCGTCCCGCAGCACCGTCGGCAGGGCAAAGTCCTGGTGCGCGAGGTCCGGATGCAGGACCCGGGCAATCATCCCAAGGATCGGGGGTGCGAAGGCAAACACCAGCAGCACGACCGCGCTCACACCGACACCCAGACGCACAGCCCGGGAGTCCCTAGCACCGTAGACTTTCTGCAGGAGCCCCGGTGAGATCATGAAATTTGGCGCTAGGAGCGGAAGCAGGATCCATCCTGAGGGACCCCCGATGCCATCGTTCTCCCAGAAATTCATGAAATCCTGTCCCACCTCTGGAAGAGCCGCGGTAACGGTGGACCACCCTCCCGCCGCGGCCAGGCCCATGGGCAGCGCCAGGGCAAAGCCGGCCAGGAGAACCACCAGCTGGACGAGGTTGATCCACGCCGCTCCGACCAGGCCCCCCGCCGTGAAGTACACGGTCACCACCACCCCCCCGATGAGACATCCGGCGGCCTTGGGGATCCCCACAACCACCTCGAGCACCACGGCCAGAGCAATCAGTTGAGCGGCAAGGATGGCTAGCGTGCCAATCCACAGGAGCACGGCGATCGTCGCCCGGACTGGGGCGCCGTAGCGGTATTCCAGGAGGTCCCCAACGGTGTAGAAGCCCCGGTCAGCCGCCAGCTGCCGGACCCGCGGACCCACCCAGAAAGCCAGGAAGAGCGAGCCAATCCCAGCCGATCCCACCCACCACCAGGCGCTCAGACCATTCAGGTACCCGAGCGCCGCCGCGCCGACCGTGGTCCCAGCACCGATATTGGCGGCCAATACGGTGGCCAGGAGCAGCACGGGCCCCAGCTTGCGCCCGGCGACGAAGAAATCCTCGCTGCGCCGAACGCGCCGTCCAATCCAGAGGCCGAAGAGGATGAGGGCCCCTGAATAGGAGGCCAGGATGACAAGGTGGAGATTCAAGGGTCCCGAGTCTCCAAATCCCGAGCCGCTGGCAGGCCGGGAAGGCCTTCGGCGGCCCTGACAGCCCGCACTATGGCCTCGGCCACAGCATCGGCGGCCAGGGCACCAAGCACCACCAGATTCGGCGTGGCTGGGTGGCTACCCGTCGCAACCGCGAAGATCGCGTCTCCGTCCACGGGGGTGTGGGCCGGCGTGACCGCTCGAGCCACTCCATCGTGAGCCATCTGCGCAAGCTTGGTCGCCTGGGACTTGGTCAGCTGCCCGTTGGTCACTACCACCCCAATCGTCGTGTTTTCGCCGGCGCGGCCGCCTCGCTGAAGCTCCCCTGAGCGTATGAGCGTGCGCACATCCGCCAGCGCCTTCCCGTCGGGCGTACGCACTCCGGCCACGACAGCCCCCGTATTCGGGTCCACCACGTCGCCGGCAGCGTTCACCGCCATCAGGGCCGCCACAATGAGACCATTGGGAAGGCTAATCGCACTCGCCCCGATACCGCTCTTCATGGCGCGGTCGAATCCCGCGAATTTACCGACGGTAGCACCCGCTCCCGCCCCGACGTTGCCCTCTCCCACCAACCCTTCAGTTGCTGCCCGCGCCGCCCGATAGCCGCAGTCTGCGGTCGGTCTGATGCTGGGGTCGTCCCCCACCCGCAGGTCGAATAAGATGGCGGCCGGCACAATTGGGACCTTGGCCACACCGACGTCGTAACCTATGCCACCTTCTTCGAGGAACCGCATCACTCCAGTGGCTGCATCCAACCCAAAGGCGCTCCCGCCTGACAGCACGATCCCGTGTATCCGCTCGACGGAGTTGAACGGCTTGAGGAGATCCGTCTCTCGCGTGCCGGGCGCCCCCCCCCTCACGTCGACACCTGCCACCGCACCTGCCTCGACCAAGATCACCGTACAGCCGGTGGGACGCTCGGCGAGCGTGTGATGTCCAACCTTGACACCGGGAATCATTATGGGCTCTCCTCTGGGCTGGTCCTGCACTCCATGGAGCGGGTGGACTACCATAAGGGCGAGAAACAGTGAGCCAACGGCTTGCAAGCGGCCGGCGCCGTGAGCACCGCGGCAGGAGATGACGGCACGTGTGCATTTGCAAGAGGTTGTCATGATGGTGCTTAGCACCTCCCGTCCGTCGGGTTAAGCGAAGTCACATGCCGTTTCGTGCAGGCCGATAGAAAGAAACGTCCAACCACGCTTAACAAGAAGTGAAACAGGTTCTCAAGTTCAGAGTTATGCTCCTGTCAGAACGGCGCCAGCCACGCTGGCAACGGGCTGCAAATGACCTGCTGAAGATTGCAATGCGCGTCACATATGTCGGTTCGAACAAAGGGTGCCGATTGGGGCCTGGATCACAAACCTCTCGGATGCAATGCGTTATGATGACCACAAGGCTCTCGGGAACCTTGGCACAGCTTTGGCTGTCTTATAATGTGGGATGGGTAGTTGGGCCACAAATTTCCGGCTTCGGCTGGTAACTGGGAGCAAACCATGACCGGTTGCATGAATTCCAACGCAGCATTGCCCGACCGCGAGCTCCATGCGGATATGGGGCGGCTCGCGTCAGCCGTCGGGGAATTGCTCCACCGCATCACGAAGATCGAACCGACGGTTAACAATCTGGATGGTTCGGGAATGAAACTCACCAGTCCCCTGACGTTTCCCGATGGGATCGGCAGAGGCGAAGTCATCGCCGAGTTGTTTTCGTATCGGCATGAGCTCAGACTCGACATTCACGTCGACCACAACCGGTTTTTCGCGTTGGCAGATGGCAGCCCGTCCGAGAGGCCATGTTTCTTGAATGATTACGTGGCGTCCATCACGATTCGTGATGTGTCCGAGTCACTGCCACCCGAATTCGCCCGGAGCGTCGTCGCCGGAGTCGCCGCTGCCCGCGATGCAGTGCGGCGACACAACCGACGGTGCCAGGCGCCGTGGAATGAAGTCCGCGTTGCAGCGCTCGAGGAAGTCACGACCAAATAAACGCTCCTCAACCGAGTGACCATGAGATCGGGGATGATGCGCATGAGTGTCATCCCCGATTTTCATATCCCGTCGGCTTTCGCCGACTATTCTCCACCATCCAAGACTACGGCAACGGCGCCAAAGCCTGTGACAGCTTCCATGGTGTAGCGCGCGTCGACGATGTGCACAACTGTAGAATCCGCGGATTGCGACGGGACAACGAAGAACGGGAAACGGGCCCATTGTAAAAATAGATCCCCGTCTCTCGTGCGCGCGGCGCGCCGCGCGAGGGGGTCGTCGGCACGTTTCCACACTATCAGCGAGCCCATCGCAAACTCCGGCTGCGGACTCCACCTGAATGTCCCGACACGGTAGGCCCGGCCGTCATCGATCACCACGCGCCGACGAAAGGGATTCAGCGGCTCAGGGGCCACCATGAACCGGACGTCGGACGCCCAGCCAGCGGCGGAGAGTTCGTTGGCAATGACGCTCCGAGCCCACACACCACTGCCGGCCATGAGCGCGATGTATCCCGCAATCGCGCCCAACGCCAGGCGAGACGGTCTAGTGTACGTGGGAGATCCGCTGCGCTTCAGCCTTCGCGAGACAACGATCCCGACGATGAGCGCTGCCCACATCCACGGATCAACAATGAACAGCGTGTCGGCATACTGCCAGCGATCGACGAACGGCATGAGCCACCGCATACCGTAGGTGTTGCAGAAATCGAGCAGCGGGTGTGTCGCGATGGCTATGAGAGAGAGCAGCAATATCTCGCGAGGCCGAACGGGTGACGCTGAGCGCTGCAATAGGCGCGACAGTCGGTCCCACAGCATGATGCAGGCGGCGAGGATGAACGGGAGCACGATCACGGCCAAAAGGCCATGCGTCCATCCCCTGCGGAAATCCAGCGCTGCCAGTGATCCAGCGAAGTGCGAGAATACATCGATGTCCGGTGCATTGGCACCGATCAGCAACGTGGCCATCCCCAACCGTGTCCGCCGCTTGAGGCCGGATTCGGCAAGAGCGCCGCCTACTAGTGTGTGGCAAACAGGATCCATCGGCCCACCAAGTGAGACAACCGGTTGTCACAACACGTTACGCGGTGGCGGGGATGACCGGTCAGTAATGGGGGAACTTCAGAGATCGTCGAGGCGAACGGACGCCGTCTGAATCACCGACAGTTCGCCCGCACAATCAGTCGAATGTGATTTCCGGGGCCGCATAGGTCACGATGATGTCGGCGCCAGCACGACGCATGGCGAGCAATGCCTCCCGCATGGCCAGTGTCCCGTCAAGTGCCCCGGCCTCATCAGCCAGTTTGATCATGCTGAACTCACCGCTCACCTGATACACCGCCACGGGACCGCCGAATCGTTCCTTCACGCGGCGTACTATGTCCAAACATGGCATGCCGGGCTTCACCATGACCATGTCCGCCCCTTCCTCGAAGTCCAACTCCACCTCGCGCAGGGCTTCATCACCATTTCCCGGATCCATCTGGTACCCGCGGCGGTCGCCGAACTCCGGAGCACTATCGGCTGCCACACGAAACGGGCCGTAGTAGGCAGATGCATACTTCGCGGCATACGAGAGGATCGGTGTGTGCTCGAGCCCGGCCTGGTCGAGCGCGCTGCGAATAGCACCTACGCGGCCATCCATCATGTCGCTGGGCGCGACCACGTCGGCGCCGGCTTGTGCGTGCGAGACCGCAACACGCTGAAGCAGCTCCAGGGTCGCATCGTTGTTCACCGTTTCGCCTTCGAGTATGCCGCAGTGACCATGGGAGGTGTACTCGCAGAGACATACATCGGTGATCACAACGAGGTCTCCCGCCGTCGCCTTCATCGCCCGCACGGCCTCCTGCACGACTCCCTGCTCAGCATACGCAGAAGTTCCGGTGGGATCCTTGTGCTCGGGCAAGCCGAACAACAACACCCCACCAAGGTTCAGCTCCCGTGCTCTAAGCGCGAGGTCCGGCACCTCCTTCAATGGATGTTGCTGCAC
>JBDHDY010000091.1:0-11016 GCA_039591275.1 Gemmatimonadota bacterium
GCCGGCGCTCCTCAAGTGCGCCTGCGGCAGGATCTCGAGCATCAGCTCATCGCCGGGGTCAGCGTTCAGTTCCTCGGTGATGGAAGCATTCGCTCCGATGAAATCCATGATCATGCGAATCTCACCGGTGTGCCACGGAAAAGTGAAAGTCTCCGTGGAATTCCCTACCACGGTTCCCAGACGCTGGCGCCCCGTGCTGGGAAACCAGTAGTAGATGCTGGCGTCGTAGAAGTTCCGGTTCCGGACTTCCACCGAGACAGTCGGCCGACCCTCCGGGGCAAGTCCTTCGGCGCCCGGGGTCACTCCGCCGCCACAGGCTAAGGCAGTAAGGACGGATGCGATCGTCAGGGCGGGGGCTGTGCGGGGGTGCATAAGACGTCCTTTGTGAGGGCAATGCCTGCGGAACACATAGTATTACCACCGTTGCAGCGCATGGTTCCACCCACGCAGCGGAAGTCCGCAGCTCTAACGGGGGTGGTCGGAGGTTAGCTGGTGGACCAGCGGAAGGCTGGGCAGTTTGTCAGTCGACAATATCGCTGAAGATGAATTTCCTGGGATCGACCGGAAAACCGTTGACCAAGATCTCGTAGTGCAGATGTGCGCTCGTCGCGAGGCCGGTGCTTCCCACTCGTGCCACCACCTCGTTCCGCTCCACCTGCTGCCCTTCCTCGACCAGGATTTCATCGCAGTGAGCGAACCGCGTCACGACGCCGTTGCCGTGATCGATGATTACGATCTTGCCGTAACCAACGTGATTCTTTGTTTCCGTAACCACACCGGAGGCCGGCGCGACGATGGGGGCGCCACGGATTGCGGCGAGGTCGATGCCCCAATGAGGTCGGATGTCGCGGTGGATGGGATGAAACCGGCGCGAGGTAAAGGGACTCGAGATGTAACCGGCGGTAGGCCGGATCGATGGCGTGCGCGTCAAACGATCGACCCGTTGCGTGAGCGTGTCAGCAGCCTCGCCAATGGAATTTGCGAGGAGTCCAGCCCGACGCATCAGGCCTCGTAGCGCTTCGCGAGTCCGGATGGCACTCTGTCCGACCACGGTCTCGGTCAAGAGGAGGTCGGTCGCTGTCATGGGACTGGATGGACCACCAATACCTGCCTCATGCACGTCGGGGTCGTGAAGAGCGAGTCCGGCGAGCAAGCGAACCCGGCGATCCTCAGCAGTGAAATCATCCACACTCCTCGTAAGCTGCGTTACGAGCTGGTCGACCCGAGTGAGATCTGTGCCAAGGTCGGTATAGTGGCGCTCCAAGCGGTCCAGGCGAGACAGTTCTACAGATTTGGATATGGATACGTGCAGCAGGAGGCAGACGCCAAGAAGGAGTGCCAGATTCACAACGGCAATGAGCTTCAATGCACGGCGGGTGATTTGAACCTGTCTGGACCTGCCGGATCCGTGAGGCACGACGACGATCGTCCACGTGCGCTGATTCATGACCAATCCTCGCTCCCTCCCAACTCGTGAAACAGCGTGCTCCTTGGCCGCCAAAACGCACTTTTGATGCCAGGGTTGAGAGGTGTTCGCTTTTACTGCATGCTCACGGAACATTGCGGCTGATCCGGATCACAAAATTCCGAGTACCGGTAGCCACCTGTGCGTCATCCTACTGTCCAAAGTGTGGTCCCTGTCACTTTCGCCCCCGCGTGGAAGCGAATAGCGAATAGGTGCGTCGGAGCACACTCGTTATCTACGATGGCGCTCAGTGAGTTTTCCTTTGACGTCCGAGTCGGACACACCGAACCCACCCGCGTTTTGCAGCCATTCTTGCAGGTTTCGGGGCATCACGACCGATGTGCTCTGTGGCAGGGTCTGAAACACGGGAGAAAACAGGAGACGGACCCTTGGCACCAGAGTTGCGAAGCTTGGGGGGTGAAGGGATGGGTGTCACCGCGCATGCCACGAACGGCGAACTGAATCCATCATCGTTCTCACCATTGCGTTACGCTGGCGCGACCGGAGGCACTCATCCCTTCCAGCCTTCATTTTCGCCTGGAGCATACGGACGTTCGCATTCGTAAATTAGGCCCACGATAGTGGCCACTGGACTAGCGGCCCCGGGCCGCGGGCGCAACCCGCAGCCTGCTGGGGCCTTGGAAAGGCTTCGCTGGAAGCGGCTACTACCCTGACTCGTGACAGTGGTGACGCGCCGGGCAGCGGCTCGTGAGGGTGTCATGATGCCAGAACAGAGACAGTCAGGCCCCAAGCGGTGGGCTCGCGTATCCGAAGCCGAAGCACACGGACTGCGGCGGGGAGCGTGGTATCCGGTTATTAACGACGATAAGGCGCTAGTGGTGCTCGACGTCCAGAAGAAGCACCGGCCGGTCAGTCGTGAATACCTCGAGTTCCGCGACGGCCCGCCCAACCGCTGGAGCGTGGTGCGACGGGACCCATCCGAGCCCCCTGCCAAGCGCGCCAGTGGGGCGGATCTCCAGGCGACTTACGGTGTTTGCCCGAGGTGTTACGAACGCACGAACCTCATCGACGGTGAAGAGGAGCTGAAGTGCCCGAGTTGTGGGGAGGAGTCCGAGGTGGACTGGTCCAATCCCTGTTGATTTGCGTAACCGAACTCTAACTGCACCACACCCCCAGGATTAGAGGTGGGGCGTACGGCCAGCATTCGTTCGACCTCCATCACCGACAACGGGTATGCTCGAGTCCTCGGTTGGGCTGGCCTGGGACGCGTGTGAACTAGCGTCTGGCCTGGTCGCCGGAGCCGCGGACGCCCGTGAGGTCGACGCGACTGGGCTTGATATAGAGTTCAGGAAGCGGTCTGGTCAGCCCCAATCTCCAGTGGATCGCTCCCACCAGATTCGCTCACTTCCCACCAGCCTTCTCTGGCCCGACCAGCTCCCGGCAGATATCCTTACCAACCGAATAGGTGTCTATCACTCGTACACCTTCTATTAATGACTAGGTCAATGAAACGAACGCTTGGGGTGTGCAGCCGTCGGCTGCCGTTCTTCGTGGGATTGACGGCTCTCGTAGCCGCCTGCGCCAGAGGACCCGAACGTCTTGGTCCCATTACGGTCTCGCGACCAGCCGTCCGTGCCACAAATGGCATGGTGGTATCGGCGTACCCGGATGCGAGCGAAGTCGGGAGTGCCGTTCTCCAGGCTGGCGGGAACGCCGTTGATGCAGCCATCGCGACAGGGTTTGCTCTTGCGGTCACGCATCCATCCGCGGGCAATATCGGCGGCGGTGGGTTCATGGTGATTCGGTTTCCCACCGGCGAAGCCAAAGTAATTGATGCTCGTGAGAGAGCGCCGCTCAAGGCCCACTCGAGCATGTTCCTCGACGAAGAGGGTGAGTACTCGTACGAGCTCCACCACAACAGTTATCTGGCGGTTGGTGTTCCGGGCACGGTTGCAGGTTTTGCCAAGGCGCATGCCTCCTACGGTAGTCTATCCTGGGGCCGACTCGTCGAACCGGCTTTGCGGCTGGCCCGTGACGGATTCCGGGTGACCCCCGGTCTTGCCCAATCGCTGGAGTCAGCGCTGCCGCGCTTTCAACCCTATCCAGCCAGCGTGGCAGCCTTCTCGAAGGACGGCGAACCGTATAAGGCCGGTGAAGTCTTCAGCCAACCGGATCTGGCCCGCACGCTCGAGCGCATCATGCGGCTGGGGCGTGACGGGTTCTACCAAGGGGAGACCGCGCGTCTAGTGGTGGAAGAAATGGAGCGGGGAGGGGGATTAATCACCAAGGAGGATCTAGCTCAGTACGAGGCGAGGGAGCGCCCTCCCATTCGAGGCACGTACCGGGGCTACGAGATCATCAGCATGCCGCCGCCGAGCAGTGGTGGAACCATTCTGGTGGAGATGCTGAACATACTCGAGGGGTACGACCTCGCCGCGATGGGTCATAATTCCGCAGAGTACATTCACCTCATGAGCGAGGCCATGCGACGTGCGTTTCGAGACCGCGCGCGTCATCTGGCAGATCCAGACTTTGCCGATGTTCCGGTCGGACGTCTGACCAGTAAGAGCTACGCTGCCGATCTGCGCTCGGACATCGATCGGTCATCCGCCACGCCATCCGATTCCGCGGACGTAGAGCTGCGGTACGAGAGTCCGGAAACCACTCACTTTTCCGTGGTTGATGCGGACGGGATGGCCGTGTCCGTGACCTACACCTTGGAGTATGGCTACGGGTCGAAGATCACAGTGCCCGGAGCCGGCTTTTTGTTGAACAACGAAATGGGCGACTTCAACGCCCACCCGGGTGTCACGGATTCCCGCGGCCTCATCGGAACGAAGCCCAATCTTGCTCGACCCGGGCAGCGCATGCTCTCCAGCATGACACCCACGATCGTGGCGCGGGATGGCAAGCTCGTAGCGGTAGTTGGGAGTCCCGGTGGCCGGACGATCATCAACACGGTGCTGCAAGTGATCGTCAATCTGGTGGATTTCGGCATGGACATTCGAGCTGCCGTAGATGCACCGCGGGTACACCACCAATGGCTGCCCGATGTGATTCGGATAGAGGAACGTGGCATCACCGAAGAGACCAGAAAGGAGCTCGAGCGGCTGGGGCATACGGTGCGTGTGGCTGGGACCCAAGGTCGTTCCCACGACATAATGATCGACCCGGAAACGGGAGAGATCTTGGGCGCCCCCGATCCCCGCGACGCCGACGGCACGGCCGTAGGATACTAGTCTCGGACCGGCGGCCGGAGATCTGCTGCAGTGTAGTCAGGTGGGGCGCGCGGGGACGACCTGGGGCCGGCGCAATTCCCGCAACTACGGTCGGATCCCCGGCACGACGGCCTGGTACTGCAGGATCTTGCACTTACCGCGGTCTTCCGAACACAGTGAAAACCGGCGTGAGCTGGTCATCCGTCGCAGCTCGAGGGTGGCTTCGGCGCGGTGCATCGCGCTGTGAGTGAGGCCGAGGTGCAACAGATTATGCGCCATCCCTACGCCATGTTCGAGACGGACGGTGTTTCGGTCGGGTTCGGTCTGAAGCATCCGCATCCCAGCAGCTATGGGGCCTTTCCGCGGATTATCGCCCGCACGTCAGGGAGCCCGGCGTTCTCACAGACGAAAAGCCAGGAAGCGTGCTGGCCGGACGGGCGCGATAGTTGCAGCCACACTGTCCATGCTGAGCGAGGCGGTGCCGATTGCCAGCGGCCGGTCTACTGGCAGCGAGCCGGTAGGTCTATATTGCTAAGCCATGGCGGCTGCGGGTGTTTCTGAACGCAGTACTACCTCGAGGGAGTCCGTCGCGAAGCATGGTGCAGCCCAATCACCGAGAAGAACGTCGACATGTGCCCGAACGCCGGACGCTGGCTGACCGGCGGGATGGGGATCGCCGGATGGCGAATGTACCAGTCGAGACCGACCGTCGAACTGAGTCGCTGCGCTCGGGGATCGAACGCCGAAAACTCGGGGAACGGCGCCGCGCGCTAACTGAGTTTTCGGAGCGTGTTCACGAGTTAGTCATCACGCCGGGTGCCCGTGTGATTTGCCCCTCATGCGATGGAGATTTGGTCTTGCGCGGACTCATCGCGCGTGGCTCGAGCGTTGCGTCGCTCTGGGAACTGGAGTGCTCGAGCTGTGGACGAAGCGCCCTTGTTCGTGGGGTAACCACCGCATCCGCCTAAGCCTCCCCAACGTCCCGCTGCTCCCACCCACCTCCGACTGCTCTTCCAACTACGTCACCGCCGTAGCGTTGCCCTTTCAGGTCGAAAGGGGCCGCGCTTGGAGGGTCGCCGGCGCCCGTACCATAACAACCTAGCCCTGGCTGGGTCCCGCAGTCGCCGTGCATCGCTCTCCCGTCCGAATCAGGAAAGTACCGCGCGAGGTCTTGTGTTTCTGGGCTCGGCATGACAACAATTGTACGATGGAAGCTGCACATCGAACTGTGCGGATGGTATCTCAACGATCGCGCAGGGAGTGTATCCGTTCCGTCTCGGTAAGTGGGTTGCGAACTGACCACAGGCCCGTTCCCGTCGCAGGAGAGGTTTGATGAGGAAGCTGTACGTGTCCAACAAGGATGAGTCCGTTCGCATGTTCAGGAGCAACCTCTTCGAGAAGTTCACTCGGGTCCATCCGACAATACCTCACGTGATATTTGTGCCGGTGATCCTGTTCATGTGGTATCTGAGCTACCGGCGGGAAGCGGGACTGGGTGAGACTGTACTGTTGTTTCTTGGTGGCTTGTTGCTTTGGAGTATTACGGAATACGTGGTGCATCGGTTCGTTTTCCACGTAACGCAAGAGGCGGAGAATCGCTCACATGAGACTGTGAGCGAGCTTGGGGAAGAAGAGGCGGTAGTATCCGCGCTGGACGGTTGGGAGCAGACCCGCTACTGGATTGTGCACGGGGTTCATCATGATTTTCCCAACGACTCGAAACGGTTGGTGATGCCCCCGGGCATGAGTATTCCGCTTGCAGTCGTATTCTATTACTCGTTTGTGTTCGTGGCGGGCGTTGTTTCCGCACCAGCCCTCTTCGCTGGCTTCGTCGCTGGGTACTTAGTCTACGACACGACTCATTACGCCGTCCACCACCACCGCGCGCGAACCCGATTCGGGCGGTACCTCAAGAAGCACCACTTTCGGCACCACTACGGGAACTCAAGAAAGGACTTCGGGGTGAGCTCGCCGATCTGGGACTTGGTGTTCGGAACGCTTGGCCGCTCGGAGCGCTCGCAGGACGCGTAGCGAGGTGGCGTCTGACGCTGGTTAGAATCTGGAAGTCGAGCTGACGCATGCCCGAAGGGCCTTGAGAACCAAGGCGTCTCGAAGAGCCCGGATTCAAGTCACGTTGACCGCACCCTTCGAGACGGGTGCCTGCGGAGCCCTCCTCAGGGATGCGGCTGCAGTCAGAAGCTAATGGCTGGTAGCCGACTGCTGGCAGCCGGCCGCTGCTTACTACTTACACGCTAAGAATCTCACCGTCGTTTCCATCTGCTCCAGCACGCTCGCGAGGGCCGACACTGTAGTATCGATCTCCTCCTCCGTGGTGAAGTGAGAGAGGGAGAAACGCACGGCGCAATGGGCGTCCGCCTCACTTCGCCCCATGGCAATGAGGACGTGCGTCGGCTCCGGCGAGCCGGATTTGCACGCCGAGCCGGACGAGAGCGAGATGCCGTGTTGGTCGAGCGCCACCACCAACGACTCCCCTCGCAATTTTGGCAGTGTGAGGTTGAGCACGGTGGGGAGCCGGTTCGTCGGGTGTCCGTTGAGTTTGGCATCCGGCAGGAGTTGTCGGATGCCGGCCTCCAACTGATCGCGTAAGCGTCGGACACGCACGGAGTCTTTTAGCGAGCGCAGCGCTAATTCTGCTGCTTTGCCGAGCCCCACGATTCCCGGCACGTTCTCCGTACCGGCCCGTAACCCTCCCTCCTGCGCGCCACCGTGCACCAGCGGTTCCAACTGTACACCCTTCTTGATGTAGAGCGCACCAACGCCTTTGGGGCCGTGGAGCTTGTGTCCCGAGATCGTGAGGAGATCCACGTCGAGGGCCGCCACGTCCACCGGAATCTTGCCCGCTGCCTGCACGGCGTCGGAGTGGAACAGTACCCCCGCAGCGTGGGTGATGGTGCAGAGCTCTTCGATCGGCTGAACGGTGCCAACCTCGTTGTTGGCCATCATGATGGATACGAGGGTGGTGTCGTTGCGGATGGCCCCCTCGAGGTCAGCGGGATCGACGAGACCGTCCTGGTCGACGTCAAGGTAAGTAATCTCGTATCCGATCCTCTCAAGGAACTGACAACTCTTCAGGATGGCCGGATGTTCAATGGCGGTCGTGATGAGGTGACGACCCTTTTCCGCTTGCGCGAATGCGATCCCCTTTAGCGCCATGTTGTCGGACTCGGAGCCGCCACCGGTGAAGATCACTCTGCGCGGACGACAATTGAGCAACTTGGCCACTTGCCGTCGCGCCGCCTCGATCGCTTCTCGGGCATCCCGACCCACGTCGTGAATACTCGACGGGTTGCCGTGGCGCGACTCCAAATGGGGTTGCATGGCGTCACGCACTGCTTCGGCCACGCGGGTTGTTGCACTGTTGTCCAGATAGATGCGTCTGGGGGGTGCGGTGTCGCCGCCGACCGTCGGTGAGCCAGCGGCCTCTTCAGCCCGCGCGTGCCTCACCGCGGAACGGCGCGTCGCCTCTGTGCCTTCGGTCACCTTGGTCACGTCGCACAACAGCGCCTTGTATACAGGGAACCCGCTGATGGGATCGTAGGCAGCGAGGTCGGTGAGCAAATTCACGTTCCACTGCTGCCATGCTTCCGGACCGACAGGCGTTCCTCCCCCCATGCTGCACTCGACAGCGCCTTTGACTATGTCGCCGGTAACTCGAGCGCGGAACTTGACGGCACCGCGCGGCGTGCAGACCTCGACGAGATCGCCGGTTTGTATATCCCGCTCGGCAGCATCCCCGGTGTTTATCTCCACCGTGGGCTCGGGGTGGTCTTTGAGCAGTCCCTCGATCCCGTGGTGTTGGGAACGAAAGTCAGTCTGCGGTCGGGCGCCCGAGTTGAAGACTAGGGGAAAGTGCTCGTGGAGATCCGGGCGACTCAACGGGCCCTCCCTGGGCTCCGTGTACACGGGCAGGGGGTCGTAACCGTAGTCCGCGAGAACCGTCGAGTGGATCTCAAATTTCGCAGTGGGCGTGTCGAACCCCTGCGCACCGTCCGGCCTGAGGCCGCCTTTTTCCCACTTCTTGTATTCCATCATCGGCGCCGGGATCTTGACCCACCCGCCGGCGGCCTGGACATCTTCGAGCGTATAACCCGACCCCGCGAGGACCGAACGAATCATCGTTTCTTCGGTCTGGGGGAATTGCTCGCCATAGCCCAACCGCTTGGCGAGTTCAGCCATGATCAGATAATCGTTCCTGGCTTCTCCCACGGGGTTGATGAGGGCCTCCCGCAACCGGAAGATAGGGCCGTACGCCATGTAGGAATTATTCTCGAACATGGTCGTGGCCGGCAGGACAATGTCGGCGTATGCCGCGTCGGCCGTGAACTGCCGATCGATGCAGACCAAGAAGTCGAGCTTGGAGAGGGTTTCGCGCCAGACCGATGTTTCGGGCCAAGACGTGAGAATCGACGCACCCTGAATGATCAAGCCTCTGATCCGATACGGCTCGCCCTTGAGCACCGCATCCACGAGCCCGCTTGCGTGCGATTCCCCGCGATAGTCGCTGTAGATCGGGAACTTGTCCCTCGACACGGCACGATCGACATCGGGGTTGGGCACGTTGCAGGAGCGGTTGATGGGGAAGTGGCTGTTGAGCATCGCGAGCCCGATCCCGCCGGGTACGTCCAGCTGACCAGCGAGCGCGAACAATGTGAGTACGGCGCGAATTGCCTGAATCCCGCTGTCGGAGTACTCGAGGCCGGTGTACATGACCGGACACGCACCTGCCGCCTCGCAGATGGTGCGTGCCAAGTTCTTAATCGTGTCGGCCGGCACGCCGGTGATTTGCTCCGCCACCTCCGGCCGGTAGTGTTGCACGTAGGTCTTCAGCTGGTCAAAGCCGTGGCACCATTCTTCAGCAAAGCTCTCGTCGTACAGCTCCTCTTCGACCATGACCTCGATCATCGCAAGGGCCAGCGCGCCATCCGTACCTGGTCGAATGGGTATCCATTCGGCCCCCGTGCGCTTGGCAGTCTCTGTGTGGCGGGGATCGATGACGACGATTCGGGCGCCGCGCTCTCTCGCGGCCTCGAGTCGGTGCATGTCCAACGGCGGTGAATCGGTGGCCGGATTTGTCCCCCACACGACGAGCACTTCAGAGTTCTCGATGTCGAAGAACATGTTGACGAGCATTCGGCCCATCGTGACGTGAGGTGCGATCATGGCGAACGACACGTAACACAACGCCCCCACACCCATCGTATTGGGGGAGCCGAAAGGGAAGAGCAGGTTAGAGGCTGAGGAAACGGCGACGCCCTTTGGCTGGAACATGTCACAGAGCGAGGCCTCAAACGCACCCCGACCCGTGTAGATGGAAACCGCTTCCGGTCCGGATTCCCGCTTGATGTCGTTCAGTCGTTCGACGATGGTGTCGTACGCTTCATCCCAACTAATCTGCTCGAACTCGTGCTTCCCCTTGGGCCCGACGCGACGCTGCGGGTGTGTGAGGCGGTGCTGGGAGTAGATAATCTCGGGAGCGTGCTTGCCGCGGCGGCATATCATGCCGAGTGGGTGCCCAGTATCGGCGTCGATGCTGACGAGGCGGCCGTTCTCGATACCGACCTTCACCCAGCAACCCGCCGGGCAAATGCCGCAGATGCCTCTCTTGAGCGCTACTTCTTCCGATCGTGCTGACGTTTGTTGTGGGGCGATGGCCGTTTTCATGTTCGCTGACTGGTTGGGAGCTGTTAGTCGTTTACAGTTAGCTAGGTTGTCGACGGCGATCGACGAGCGAGGATATGCGACACCCGGGCATCGAGTATCGCTGAAAAAAGCACCGGTGAGGTCGGGCGGCCCGTCTCGGGCGCCATGGTGCTGAAATCGGGAGTTCAGAGTTTGACGCTAAAAACTAACAGCTAATTGCCGACTAGCTACTCCCTCGTTCCCCGTAGCCTGTCAGAACCAGCTCGCGCCGCTCTGGATCATAGGTCACGAGGGCCACCTCATGGGGGTTCAACGCAATGGTCGCGTCGAGTGTCAGATACCCCGGCGTAGCGGGCTCGTCGTCGCCCGAGGGTTCCCCCTGTCGAATGAACTCCACAAAGAGGTGGTGGGTCCCGGCAGGAACCGGCAGTTCCTGCAGAACGAACAGCGGTCGATCCTGCCGTGCCCCGGCGGAGCGTACTATCTGATCAACCTGCTGTAGCTCGTTCAGTACCACACGCAGCCGGTACGGGAGCACCGTCCCCTCACATATTTCCTCGCGCTGCATGTGACTCGGGATCCGCTCGAGCTCCTCCGCCGTGAGAGGCCGGCACTCCTCGACCCGGGCCCCCCGGGCGCGCCAGGAGAGGCGGATCATGGCGTCGTCGGAGCTCCCCGGTTCATACGGTACCTGGCTCAGCCATCCCAGAC